>JAATGF010000067.1 GCA_015654795.1 Bacteroidales bacterium | reverse complement strand
TTACTGGTTTTTCATCACCTTATTTCGTCCTTTTCGCTTCTTTGTGGTGCGTTTTTTATATTCGTTGGAGATGATGCTGATATTCCCATCCGTTTCAAGTACGGCTAAGTCAACTTCCCTGATTTCGGATACGCCATGTTCTCTGACTGCTTCCAGTACTTCTTCGCGGGTGATACGCGCTTTGTTCATATTCGATACGTTGAGCTGTCCTTTGTAAATAAGCATAAGATCTGCGCCTTGCACAATATTTTCCAATTTAGGGAATCGGTAAAGCAGGTATTTGAATAAATAATTCACAACAAATAATGTTGAGGCTGCGATGAGTCCTCCTGATAAAGATGAGTCCGGCCCAACCATCGCATTTTGAACTGCATTACTGATGAGTAAAATAAAAACCAAATCAATAATCGAAAGCTGTGCCAGTTCTTTCTTCCCAAACAACCTGATTGCGACGATCAAAAACAAATATACAGCGCCGCTGCTTAGGGCGATTTTTAAGTAACCTTCTATTATTTCCATATGTTTATCTTCGTTTTATTGAATATATAGTTGAAAATGAATGGCTTTAAATGTTTTTTCATCTTCAGATTATTGCATTCATTTTTTCATTTACCCAAGTACGGAAACTCCGATTAATTTGCCTATTCCAAAAGTAAGGGCTGCTGCTGCAAGTCCGAATATAACTTGTCTGAAGCCTGAATACCATACGCCTTTCCCCGTAAACAAAGTAATAGATGCACCGATTAAAAAAAGACCTAATCCGCTTAAAATGGTGCTAATGGCAACGGCTTGCATTCCTCCGATAAAGAAAAACGGGATTACCGGAATGATAGCGCCGATCGAGAACAATAGAAATGAGGTAATTGCAGCTTCCATGGCTGACCCTTTTAAATCTTCTTTATTGATTCCCAACTCTTCCTTTATTAAAACTTCGTGTGCGTGGCCGATATTCAGGATCGTCTCTTTTGCCATTTTTTTTACTTCCTCTTCGGGTATTCCTTTCGATTGATAGATTAAAGCCAATTCCAATTCTTCGCCGTCAGGATTATTTTCCAATTCTTCCATTTCCAGTTGCATTTGGTTTTCAGATAGTTCTTTCGAACTATGGACCGAAATCCATTCACCCAACGCCATTGATAAAGCCCCTGCCAGTAATCCTGCAAGACCGGTCAATAGTACAACACTTTTCCCGCTTGTTGCACCGGCAATTCCCATTACCAGACTAAAATTCGAAACCAAACCATCGTTCCCGCCTAATACTGCGGCCCTCAAGGCATTGCCACCAATCGAACGGTGTCGCTTTTCGAATCGTGCTAACTCTGAACCTGAAACACTGGGTTGGTTATTTAATATGTTTTTAAGTATTGTAACATGTGCCGTATCTGACAATGAACTATCAGAATTGATTCGTTTCCTTGAACTTACGATGGATGACGACAGGTTTTTTTCCGTATCTAAAAGGACTCCTAAAATGTAGTCGTAACCAAATACCTTACCAATCATATTTAGTATTTTGGCTTTTGCCGAAGGCGGAAAAACTTTAGTCGTGTCTAAATTATTTTTCTTCATGAAAGCGAGGGCATGACCATGTTCAATTTCACTCATCTGGTGAAAAACACTGGCCACATTGAGGTCTTCTTCATGATCGCCCAGAATTTTGTACAGATAACTTGCATCAATTTCGGTTTGAATATTCTTTAAACTGATCATTTTTACTAATATTTGATTGCCAATTAGTTGTTGAATAATGCAGAAAGCAATTGCAAATTATGATAGCATTACACGTGTCAGCAATCTTTTCAGGTGTAAATGTAACGATAATCCGGTTTCGATTGCTAAAGATTTCGATTGAATATCAGTTGTTTCGTTTTCTTTCACTTTCAGCAACCAACCAAAGCCCTAATTCAGGTTTTGATATCATCTTCAAAAAGGAGTTTAAATAAATCGATTATCTTTGCAATTCAACAACAAAAAATTGGATGGGAAGGATTTTGTCCATCGATTACGGAAATAAACGTGTAGGATTAGCGGTAACTGATCCGTTAAAGATAATTGCAACCAGGTTGACAACTGTTGCTGCAAATGAGATATGGAATTTCCTGGCCGATTATTTTTCGCGTGAGGAGGTCGAACTTGTGTTGGTTGGTTATCCAAAACAGCTCAACAATGAGCCGTCGGAAGCGATCCGGTACATTAACCCTTTTTTAAAGAAGTTTCAGCAGACGTACATGGATATGCCGATCAAACTTATGGATGAGCGGTTTACTTCCAAAATGGCCTTTCAGACAATGATTGATGCCGGTGTAAAAAAGAAGGACCGACAGAACAAAGCGACGATTGATGGTGTTAGTGCAACAATTATCTTACAATCGTATCTTGAAGAACAGAAATTTTTAAAATAAACAGCATGATTTATCCCATAACTGTGTACGGCGATCCCGTACTTCGAAAGGTAACTACCGATATTGATAAAAATTATGAAGGACTCAAAAAATTAGTTGAGGATATGTTTGAGACCATGCACAATGCGGATGGTGTTGGTATGGCTGCCCCGCAAATAGGTCTCACTGAACGGATATTTGTGGTCGATCTCGCGCCACTTGGGGACGATGAGCCTTCGCTCAAGGATTTTAAAAAAGCATTTATCAACGCACATATTATTGAACGATCGGGAGAGAAAGTGCTGATGGATGAGGGGTGCCTGAGCATTCCCGGATTACGTGAAGATGTTTTCCGGTTCAGCACAATCCGCATAAAGTATTTCGACGAAAACTGGGTGGAGTACGATGAAGTATATTCGGGATTCCCCGCCCGGGTTCTGCAACATGAATATGACCATCTCGATGGAATCATGTTCGTCGATTATTGCACGCCGCTCAAGAAGCGTTTATTGAAAGGTAAGTTGATTGATATTTCGAAAGGAAATATAACCACGAGCTATCGCATTAAAGTTCCCAGAAGTTGAGAGGGTGAGACGAAGAGACTAAGTGAGGGAGAGATGGAGAGATAGTCTCTCCTCTTAATTTTTTCATCCCATGCGTTCATAATAAACATGATCTATGACATGGTTCCCGCATTTGGTACAGTTTCCCAGTTTGTCGAGGCCCGGGATCAATGTTCTGCCGGGTTCTCTTACGATTAATGGGCTGAAACATTGATCACAATAGGTGGTATCGCGGGCGATGTCAAAAACATTTCCGAGATATACATATTTAAGATGTTTTTTTGCAATATCATAGAGATCGAGAAGAATATTAATCGGAGTGCTTGCGATCTGCATTTGGAAATTAGGAAAATATCTCGAAATATGAAATACAGTCCGATCGCCCGTTTCTGAAGCAATCCATCGAACCATTTCTTCAAATTCGGCATAATTGTCGTTCATTCCCGGAATAACAAGGTTTGTAATTTCCATATGTTTCTGCGACAATGCAATGCGGCTTATTGTTTTCTTAACAGGTGCCAGTCTCGAGTTTGTTATTGATTTATAGAAGCTCTCCGAAAATGCTTTCAGGTCAACGTTAAAGGCGTCAATAAAAGGGATGAGCGCTTCGAGCGGTTCTCGATTGATGTAACCATTGGTGACCATCACCGTTTTAAGCCCGGCTGGTTGAGCTTCCTTCGCAACGCTGATCATGTATTCATAAAAGGTGGAGGGTTCGTTATATGTAAATGCAATTCCAATGTTATTTTCCTTTTTCCCTGCAAATTCTACAATCGATTTTACTGTAAATATCTCAGTGTCATTATAACTTTGCGGTGTCAGTTGAGATATCCGGTAATTCTGACAAAAGAGACATCGCATCGAACATCCGATCGATCCTACCGACAGAATTGTCGACCCGGGATAAAAATGGTAGAGCGGTTTTTTTTCAATTGGATCGAACCCGACAGCAGTCACTTTTTCGAAAAACTCGCTGTACAGATTCCCCTCCCTGTTGACCCTGACATTGCATAACCCGTGCTCATTATCGCCTATCAAACAATAATGGGGGCAGAGCTGGCATCTTACAACTCCGTTTTCAAGCGTTTTGTAATAAAGGGCCTTCTTCATTCTCGATTGCTTTGCACAAATTTACGAATTCCGGATCATTATTTTCCAAAAAATAAGAGTTCCCGGATAAGAAAGAATATGGTATTTTTACTTTGTCAATATGAATATAAAAATGAGCCGCATTTCTGCAATTTTAGAGCAATCTTCGTTTACACATCCCGATCTGAAACAACTCTTGCAATGTGATGGGGATGAGAGACATCTGTTGTTCAAAAAAAGTGGGGAGGTCAAGGATTTGTATGTCGGTAATAAGGTTTATTTCAGAGGCTTAATTGAGTTTTCGAATGTTTGTGATAAAAACTGCTACTATTGCGGTATACGAAGATCAAATCTTTCAGTCCGACGCTATAATTTGACTGACAGCGAAATACTTGATGCCGCCCGTTTTGCGGATGAGAATAAGTTTGGTTCTGTCGTTCTTCAGTCAGGCGAAAACAGTTCTATCGCTTTTGCTGATCGGATCACCAATTTAGTCAGGCAGATCAAGCAACTGAGCAATGGGAAACTGGGAATTACGTTGTCGGTGGGCGAACAGTCTGAATCAGTTTACCGACGTTGGTTCGAAGCGGGCGCACACCGTTATTTGTTGCGCATCGAAACAGCCAATCAATCGCTCTATCAGAAAATACATCCCAATGATTCGCTTCATGATTTTCATCATCGGCTCGACTGCCTTCATTCATTAAAATATCTTGGTTACCAGACTGGTACCGGCGTGATGATTGGTTTGCCATTTCAAACGACAGGTGATCTTGCCAATGATCTTCTCTTTTTCCTGCATTTTGGAATCGATATGGTCGGAATGGGACCCTATATTGAGCATTCCCAAACGCCACTTTATGCTTTTCGGAATGAGCTTTTGCCTATACAGGAACGGTTCGACCTTTCATTAAAAATGATTGCTGTTCTTCGTATATTGATGAAAGACATCAATATCGCTGCAGCTACGGCGTTACAGGCCATCGATCCGCTTGGTCGTGAGAAAGGAGTTAAAGTTGGGGCAAATATTATTATGCCCAATATCACTCCCGGCCTATATCGCAACGATTACAGTCTGTACGAAAATAAACCTTGTATCGACGAAGAACCCGCTCAGTGTAAAGGGTGCCTTGATGCCCGCATTGCATTGGCCGATGGCGAAATTGGTTACGGAGAGTGGGGCGATTCGATCTATTTTATAAAGAAAAAAGATAAGGAAGGGTAGACGATCTGGATTTTAGGGGATTAAAAATTAATATTTCCTATTCTACCATAAATCTGGCATGATTATTTTTTTGGCTCAATGGCGTTTTGTATGGGTTCGTAATTTTTATTGAAAACAATGTGAATATGAAATGAGAGAGTGTCATAGAAAGAAAAACCTTATTTCAACTTGACAAACCTTAGTAAAAAACACAATCCCCCTTTGAATTCAACCTTATTAATCTATCTGTAAATCAATAATGTAATAAGGTTGAGCCTTACCTCGCCTCCCATTTCTTCTACTAAGGTTGGCCTGTCAAAATAAGGTTTTAAAACAATTAAACTTGGTTGATACTTTGTAATTGTCTAAATATAAAATATTTCAAAGAATGGGAATTAAATGTTTTAAATCCCCTTAGGAGATCAAATGATATTGTTGGGGGAATTTTTTTATTCGATTATAGCTCATTTACAATTTGCAACGTTAGTCCCCAAATAAAATCGTATGGTGGCATCTTTGAAAACTAATTTTTAGAAGCTCACCGTCTTAATTCCTGGAGTCACAGTTAAAGTCACAACTCATATTGCTATATATATTTAATAAACAGTGCATTATATAGATATTTTAGCAAATAATGTCACAGTTAAAGTCACAAATTATCGACCTGTTTCTGAAATTTTATATGAATATTTTAATAAACAAAGTCACAATTAAAGTCACACAAAAATCACGGGAAATCTGCTTATTTTGTGATCCCGCATGTGCGGGATGACAAATATCCTTGTAACTCGTATGATTATCA
>JAATGF010000036.1 GCA_015654795.1 Bacteroidales bacterium | reverse complement strand
ATTAAAATAGTCATTGAAAAGGTCATTGGCTTCGCCGTCATTGAAAAAAGCCATTATGGTTAGTCATTAAAAATCATTGTTTGAGGATCCGATGCTGATATGAGACCTGATACCATGCTCGATATAGAGCAAACATAGAGCGGACATAGAGCAAATACGAGGGAAATACGGAGCAACCTCATCCGTGCTGTTTGGTTCAATTATGACGGATATGTATTAAAAGCGCACTGCGCTTCGAGAGTCCGCAACCCTACATTGGCAAAAGATGGCTTTATTTACTCCCATTGCATAAGTACCAGAAATGAAATAGTGCCACATTTTTGAATAGGTATTTCTACATGGTACATACCCGAAGTGCACGCAATCCCATGAAAATATCAAACTAAAAGAAGTCACCCGGTCACTTCCTTATGCCATGTTCTGTACCCTTTTGATTAAGCATTTGCACATAATGTAATTTAAAAATTGAATGGAAAAGCTTCCAATTCGGCTTTTGCAAATACTGCATTATTCCATTTTTCTATACCTGCCCACAGCAACATTGAAAAAAGAAATCAATATATTAAAAAAAAATGTTCAAATTTGTGGATCGAAAAACAAACAAAATAATATGAGACTTATTATTCAGTCAGAGGCAGTTAACGTAGCAAAATGGTCTGCAGTCTATATTGCCAGAAGGATTAATGAATTGACTAAATCGTCCGATAAACCTTTTGTACTCGGACTTCCTACTGGCAGTACGCCTCTTGGTACTTATAAAGAGCTGATCAACATTTACCGCGAAGGGAAAGTTTCGTTTAAAAATGTGATCACATTTAATATGGATGAATATGTGGGAATTCCCAAAGAACATCCGCAGAGTTACTATTCCTTTATGTGGAATAATTTCTTCAGTCATATTGATATTCTTCCTGCTAACGTCAACATCCTTAATGGAAACGCCAAAGACTTAAAGGTTGAATGTGCCGATTATGAAGCGAAGATCAAAGCTGTCGGAGGTATTGATCTTTTTATGGGAGGTGTTGGCGCCGATGGTCACATTGCTTTTAATGAACCGGGCTCCAGTCTTTCGTCACGCACGAGAGATAAGGCATTGAATCAGGACACCATTCAGGTTAACAGTCGCTTCTTTGATAATGATCCAAATAAAGTTCCGAAATTTGCACTTACTGTCGGCGTTGGAACCGTTATGGATTCACGTGAAGTTCTGATACTTGTGACGGGGACCAATAAAGCACGCGCACTACATAAAGCTATAGAAGGCGGTGTAAATCATATGTGGACAATCTCGGCACTTCAGCTTCATTGTAATGGTCTTATTGTTTGTGATGAAGCATCAACGATCGACTTAAAGGTGGGAAACTACCGCTATTTTAAAGACATAGAGAAAGATCATCTTGATCCCAACTCGTTGTGGAGGGTCGATAAAAACCTTGGATGGTAAAGTAAAGAGAAGATCAACAGTTAAAGTTAAAAGGTTAAAGGTTAAAGTATTTTGGGGATTTTATCCTTTCAACTTTATCCTTTAACCTTTTTTAAATTTACTACTTAACCGAGAATTTATAAACCGTGGTTGAATTAAATGTTTCTCCCGGACGAAGAACCGTAGTCGGGAAATTGGGGTGATTAGGAGAATCGGGGACATGCTGGGTTTCGAAACAGAAGCCTGTCCGCTTCGCATATGCAACGCCGCTTTTCCCAACCTGGCTGCCGTCTAATGAATTACCCGTAAAGAATTGTACCGATGGTTCGGTTGTAAAAACTTCCAAAAATCTCCCGCTCTCAGCGTCGAAAGCACTTGCAGCAAAAGATAATTCTCCTTTTGACTGTTTATTCAGAATCCAGGCGTGATCGTAACCTCCGCCATATTTTAACTGATCGTAATCGGCATCAATATCTTTACTTACAATGCGCGGAGCTTTGAAATCCATCGGAGTATCTAAAATATTGCGATAAATTCCCGTTGGAATCATTTCATTATTTGCAACTTCTGCGATACTATCAGCATTGATAACGGCCTCAATTCCGGTGATCTCGCCCTTCCCTTCCCCTTTCAGGTTAAAATAGGAATGGTTTGTCATATTCAGTACAGTTGCCTTATCGGTAGTGGCTTTGTAATTGATAACAAGCTCGTTTTTATCGGTTAGTGTAAACGTAACATAGAAATCAAGTGTTCCTGGAAATCCGTTTTCGCCATCCGGACTTACATAATGCATCTCAACCCTTTTACCTTCCGGCGTTTCAACCGGTTTTGCATCAAATACCTGCGAATAGAATCCATCGGGACCGCTATGTAAACAATTCGGACCATTGTTAACAGGAAGCTGATATGCTACGCTATCAAGTGTAAACGTTGCTTTTGCAATACGGTTGGCATAACGACCCACTGTAGCGCCAAAACTTTTCGACCCCTTGATGTATTCATCAATCGTGTTATATCCCAGACTGATATCGGCCAATCTGCCGCCTTTATCGGGGACCCAAATATTTACAATCTTTCCGCCATAATTGGTCAGCGTGACCCTTACTCCGTTGCTATTCTCAAGCGTAAACAGGTCAACTTTTTTTCCGTTGATCTCCTTTTGAAAAAGGGCTTTTTGATTCCCTTTGTTTTTTACATTGGAACATGAAATTGACAGAGAAATTACTCCTACAATGCATGCAAATGCAAACAGTTTGTTCATTAATCGACTCATAATTATTTAGATAAAGAAATTTACTCAAAATTACTTAAAAAAATGGTGATCAAGAAATTCTTTTTCAACAGGATTTACCTTGTTCAATGCTAATGTGCGGTAAGCCATACGCGCAACCTGTTCGATCACCACAATATGGTCGAAGGCGCTGCTCACATCCTTTCCCCAACAAAAAGGACCATGTCCGTAAACAAGAACACCCGGAATCCGCATGGGATCAATATTTCGCGACTTGAACGTACTAACAATCATTTTCCCGGTCTCAAGCTCGAGATCTTTTTCAACCTGTTCGATGCTCAATGGAAGTGTACAAGGGATCTCACCATTGAAAAAGTTGGCATGCGTAATTCCAAGTGGCGGAATTCCTCTTCCCGCCTGAGCCCAACAGGTCGCGTATTCAGAATGTGAATGGAGAATTGCCCCGACCTCAGGAAAGTTTTTGTACAAGACAAGATGCGTGTTCGTATCTGTCGAAGGTTTTAGGCTTCCCTCAACAATATTTCCATTAAGATCCATTACTACCATATCGGCGGGAATCATCTCTTCATATGAAACTCCCGAGGGTTTGATCACAACCAGACCACTTGCGCGATCAATAGTGCTTACGTTACCCCATGTATAGATAACAAGACCCTGTTCTACAAGTTTTAAACTCGCTTTATAAACCTGGTGTTTGAGATTTTCAAGCATATTACTTCCCGGATATTGATTGATAACTAATTCAGCACTTAAAGTTAGCAATTATATTTCAATTTATTCAGAAAACCAATGAGATTATTCATAATCAAAGTAATTACTACCAAAAAGATAACAAATCATTTCAAATCATCCTAAGTTTTAAGTGTTCGACGATTAACATAGAACCAAACTAATGCATTGCAGATATTTCGTAAAATAAACGGCTCTTTGATAACCTGTTATAAAGAAGAATTTTGTAAGTTTACACAAAGAAATGACGGACTAAGATTCGCATTTCAAAACTACGATAGCAGACATTTCTAAAAACTAAATCAAAGAAAATGAAAAAGAACATTTTTTTATTCCTGTTGATGTCCCTGTTTACGATTGTCTCTTGTTCTGAAGAATCAGATTACGGACTTCCAAATGTTGATGTGGAAGCGCTGCAAAAAGATTTCATGCAATGGTGGACTTATTATAACAGATATATCAATTTGTCCTCCGATTTTATTGCGATTGATAATTCATCCAATAAGATAAGCAAAGAAGCGTTTTTGAAAAGCCTTACAACCGGAAAATTCATTCCTGCAGGACTTCTGTCAAAAGATACATCTAAAACCTATTACAAATTATTTCAAATCAACCCAACATCCGATAAGAGTATTGAAAACGCAATTACAGGTGCTTCAATACGCGAATACGAACATTTTAAGATGGAAGGCCAACAATTTCCGAAGTTTAGTTTTACGGATTTGAATGGGAAATTATATACAAGCGAGAATACAAAAGGAAAAATTGTGGTTCTAAAATGCTGGTTTATAAAGTGTATAGCTTGCATTGCCGAATTCCCCGGATTAAATGAAATGGTTGATCAGTACAAAGACCGGAATGACGTCGTATTTATAAGCCTCGCTTTCGATAAAGAAGCAGATTTGAAAGCGTTTTTACTCACGAAACCCTTTAATTATAATACTGTTTCAGTTCAAAAATCATATCTTGGCGATACGTTAAAAGTAAGTCTTTATCCAACTCATTTTTTGATTGACAAGGAAGGGAGAATTATCAAGATTGTAAACAAGGCTGCCAGGTTGAAAACGTTTTTAGCAAACGAGATGAAAAATAACAAGTAACGTCACGAGAACATTATGCGAAAATTGGATGTTATAGAAGGAAATATAAAAGTTGTGTTGATTTCGGTTATAAATTTGTAGTAATATTACTTTTGGAAATCGGGCCTCGTTCTTTATTAAATTTATGGACATCAATTATTTAACGCATAACTATACCGTTGCCAAAAAATGAGAACAAATACAAGCTTTGGATTCACAGAGAAAATAATCCTGGAAGACGAAAGAGCAATACTTCGCCCATTGGAATATACTGACTTTGAAAATCTTATCCATTTCTCGCTGACGGAACCCGAGTTATGGCAATATTCGCTGGTACGGGCAGCAGGAGAAAAAGGGCTAAGAAACTATATAAACATTGCGGTTGAAGCACGGGAAGCAAAACAAGAATATCCATTTATTGTATTCGACAAACTACAGAACAGTTATGCAGGAAGCACACGGTTTTACGATATTCAATTGGTAAATAAATGTTTGCAAATTGGTTACACATGGTATGGGCGCCAATTCCAGGGAACAGGACTAAACAAACACTGTAAATTTTTACTTTTAGAGTACGCTTTCGAGAAAATGGGAATGGAACGCATAGAATTTCGTGCCGACATTCAAAATGAAAGAAGCATTGCCGCAATGAAAAGCGTGGGGTGCAAAGCGGAAGGCATTCTGCGCAGTACAGGCCTCCGCCCCGATGGACAAAGGCGCGACAGTATGGTTTTAAGTATTTTGCGGGATGAATGGGAAAATTCAGTCAAAGAGGAGTTACAAAAGAAACTGGGCCAATAAATTGGCAATAGTTAATCAGCTAAAGCGAATTTTTCGTGTTTCAGACATTGCATTTTCTCCCCTTTCAAATACAAGACCTGATATTGACGAAACATAGACCAGAGCGGGAGAAATTTAAAGCCGAGTTACAAAGTTAAACAACTTTGTAAACGACGGAGATAAATATGTCTGGTTATGAAAAAAATAGAAAAAAAATTCGAGAATATTTGGTAATTTGTAAAACATAAATTCTTATATTTGGAGGATATATTAAACGGCAATAATCGCATATATTTACCTAAATCGGAATGTTATTGTGTGGTTTTGAATATATAAACTACGTTATGGGCAAGCCTAAGAGGGTGACAGCGCATTTGACAACGGACAGACTAATGAAAACAAAAAACAAGACAAATGAAACAGGCCAATACACAAAAGCAAGAGAGTAGCAGCCCATCCCTGCGACCGTCCCGTCGCTGCTACACGCTTGCTTTTTTTGCCGCCCGCCTGCTTCTGCCATGGTTCATCTGTATTGAAACATTCGGACAAATTCCAGTAATAAAGACACCAATCCCCGCGACACTCCAACCAAATGTTATTGGTTCTCCCAACCAGACACCAAATTATGGTCCGACAAATACCAATCCTAACAACCAACTTGACCAATACGAGAAAGACAAACGGGAATTACAACAACGAAATGCAGAGCTTTACGAAACTCCTTACAACGAATCGGCACTAATGCCGATTCAGTATGATTTGCCCTTACAGGCAAACCCTACTGATGCAGAATCTTTTCGCAAAGCCTCAGAAAAGCTCAACCGCATGTTGAGCGGAGTAGAGCCTATGAACTTGAAACAAGCCATATTTGCGATTGAGAACGCTTACTTTGGGAGCAAACTCGATTATCAAAAGTTTGACAAAGAAATACAAGACCTCATAACCATTGCCAAGCTCAAAGCTGCACAGGACGAGTACAACTGGAATAACCCACAGACAAGGAATATCATGTTGTTCCGTGTCATGGCCGACACATTAAAAGTAAAATCACCATCGCAAGAAAGCTATATTACTTCGTACCCGATGCAATACGATTTTGACGATTACATGGGAAAACAAGATTGGTCTAAAATGTTTGTGACAAAACTGCTTTCTTCTAAATCGGGACAATGCCATTCATTGCCATTGCTTTACCTGATACTTTGCGAAGAAACAGGCACACAAGCAAATCTTGCTTTCTCACCTTCGCATACTTATGCCAAGTTTAAGGACCAATCGGGCAACTGGCATAATCTCGAATTGACAAACGGCAGGATTGTTTCAGATGCTTTCATTTTAGGTTCGGGTTATGTAACCGTCGAAGCCTTGAAAAACCGCATTTACATGGATCCATTGACCAAAGAACAAACCGTTGCCCAATGCCTTGCCGATTTGGCAAAGGAATACACCAAGAAATACGGGTATGATGGTTTTGTTTCGCAGTGTGTCGATACGACTTTAAAATACGACCCGACCAATATCTTTGCCCGACAGGTAAAATCCGATTGCCAAACCTTGCGGTTTGATTATGTGGTAAACCAAGTTGGGCGGCCATGCCCTGAAATTTTGAAAACACGCTATCCAAAAGTTTACCAACTTTTGGAAGAACGCAACCAAACCTACCAAATCATTGATGCAAGTGGTTATCAGGAAATGCCCGAACAAGCTTATCAAGATTGGTTGAGCTCGGTAAACAAAGAGAAAGAAAAACAAGAACATCAGGGGCAAATGCTCCGGTTAACAAGAACCTTAAAGTAATGAGAAAGAGAATCTATATTTTATTCATCGCATTAATTTTTACCTGTTCATTCTCAAATGCTCAGGATTCAACCCATTATTATCAGCAAGCGTATGAAAGCATTGACAGTATGCTAACTGGTAAAACTCAACTGAATTTTAAAAAAGCGGTTTTTGCAACCGAAAATGCTTATCTCGATGGAAAATTAGATATAAAGAAAATGAATAATGAGATTGAGACGCTTACAAGTATAGTAAAAGCAATATCGGCAACCAACTTTCTAACCTATAATGAAACAGATAAAGACATTGTACTCAAACAAGCATCCATTTTTAAAGTACTTACTGACACCATTCCAATAATCCTTGACTCAACTCATGTTTTCTTTCACACGCCATACTCCTACGATTTTGAAGACAATTGGGGGCAAACCGATTGGACTAAAATGTTTGTTTCAAAGCTTTTGATTGCGGGAAATGGCAACTGCCATTCCTTGCCCTTTCTCTATAAAATACTGGCGGAAGAATTTCAAATTCCTGCATATCTTTCGTTTGCCCCAAACCATATTTACATCAAACTGCGTTGCAAAAAAACAGGATGGTACAATACCGAATTGACCAGTGCAACTTTCCCAATTGATGCATGGATCATGGCTTCTGGCTATGTCCATTTGGATGCTATCCGCAATGGCTTTTATATGGATACGTTAAGTTTGCAACAATCGGTTGCTTACAATCTGCTCGATTTGGCGCAATGCTATCAAAAGAAGTTTGGCAACTCTAACCCCGATTTTGTTGTAAAATGTTGCGAAACGGTGCTGAAATACCATCCTGTAAATGTAAACGCAATGTTTACAAAAGCCGAAGCACAAAAGCGGCTTATTGAATCAAAAATGAAAGCTAAAAATGCAAAAAAGCCTGATGAGCTTTTTGCCGATGATTCAATAAAGGCAATGTATTCCGATATGGAGCAAACTTATGTCCGCTTACATCAACTGGGATATCGCCGAATGCCCGAAGAAATGTATATAAAATGGATGGGGATGTTAAAAAATGAATCGGAAAAATATTTAGATAAGAAAATAATTCATAAATTCGTAAACCAATAATCTTTAAATTATGAAAAAACTAAGTTTATTCATTGGTCTTTTGCTTATTACGGGCTTTCAGTTAACGCGGGCTCAAGACATTTTCATGCAACACGGGTTCTCGAAAGAACCCTTAACCCTTAGTAATGGTAACTATAATGAATTCTTCAACAACGATGAAGTAGTTCAAATCGGAACAGTTCTATTTAATACCAAAACAAATAAAGTAGTTTCTTTTGTAAAAGAAGAAATTGATACTACCTATAAAGCAGAGCTTTCAAGCAGGTGGCTTTCGATTGACCCACTTGCTGCAAAATATCCACAGTTCTCGCCGTATGTCTATGTTACAAATAATCCTATAATTAAAATGGATCCTGATGGAAAAGACGGCGTTGTTGTAGTAGACAAGACAAATAAAATCCTAACAGTAACAGCAATATATTACGCTAATTCTCAGAAAATTGGAGGGATATCAGGATCAGTTTATTCAACCAAGCAAATTGAAAAAATGAATACAAATATTAATGGGGCTTTAAATGAAAAAGGTTATTCTGTTTCGGAAGGAGATTATTCAGGTTATGCTGTAAAATTTGACTTGCAATTTAAAGAAGGAGGAAATCAATTGGAGATGAATTCGAAATTAGGTTCTGACAAAATTGATGGAAATTCAATATCAAATACCTTTCAACAGGGAAATGACAGTCAATTTTCACGTTTCAAAGAGAAAGATAATGGTGACGGAACAGTTTCAACAGTAGGTGGCTTTGCAGCTGACCATAAACAGATAGTAATGAATAGTTCCGCTGATACAAAACACAATAGAATTCATGAAATATTTCACACCTTATTTTTCGATAACGACAATGCAAAAGAAGGTATTGGCTCTTACAAAAACCCACAAAATCCTAACCAGAGTGACATTAACACAATGATAAACAATTCAGCTTTACCAAAAGTTGAAGTAAAAAAGAATGAAGATGAAAAGTAATAAATTGATTATAATGACTTTATTCATCATTGTTCTAAGTTCCAAATTAATGGCACAAGATTGCTCTTACAAAACAGATAGCATTTATTATATCAATATTAGTGGTAATTTAGATAATGGTCGCCCCGTTTTTATGCAAATGGCAACCAAAAATTTGGATTCAATTAAATATTACATTCAAAACCAGCAAAATGATTTTCTATGTAATATTTTAAAATCTGCTATTTATGTTTACGAACCTAATACTGGTTTTTTAGATATGAATAAATGCTTAGGAAAAGATGCAGAAAAGGAATTGATTAGTTTTAATAGACAATTAAAACATTTTAATAATAAGTGTAAGGAAGTTATCTCGTTTCCGAATAATCAATATCATTTTTTGCATTTATCTATTGTCAAAACAATTAGTGAATTCTGGATTATACCATTCAACGTTAATCAAATGAGTAATATATCAGATGCAATCCAAATACAGACTGATTGTTATGAAAACCAATACTACTATAAGTTTAAAAAGATAATTTGCATTAAGGCATTGACCAGAAAAGAAATAAAATCAATTGATTCCTTTTATATTGAAAAGTGAATAAGTATTTCTTTGAACCTATTAAATCATGAAAAAAATAAGTTTTTCAATTAGTATTATTCTCATTTTAAGCTTTCAGTATATAAACGCCCAGGATATTTTTAAAAAACATGGCTTTAATAAAGAACCTTTAACTCTTAGCAATGGCAACTATAATGAATTTTTCAACAACGAGGAAGTAGTTCAAATCGGAACTGTTCTATTGAACACTAAAACAAATGAAATGGTTGCTTTTGTCGAAGAAGATACTATAAAAATCAAGTATTTGGCAGAACATTCAAGCCGTTGGCTTTCTCCAGACCCGTTGGCTGCAAAATATCCACAAGTAACGCCGTATGTATTTTGTGGTAATAATCCGATTCTCTTTGTTGACCCAAATGGAGAAGATTATTTTTATTATAATGATAGAGGAGAAATGGTACAAAGAGACAAAAACAAAGAACCAGATGCCTTTTATCTGAGACAAACACAACAGGTAACTGAATATCGAGACAAGACACTTGCCGATGGTTCTGTTGTAAAAGAAGAAGTATCTGTAGAAAAAAATATAGATTCACAGATTGATATGAATAGTGATTTGGGGCAAATGATCCGTACCGTTTATGCAGAATCCGCAGGTGAAGGTAATGAATCTAAATTAGCAGTTGCTGAAGTAATTAGAAATAGAGCAGATGATAAAACCCCAAATTCAGCAGATAAAGGCTGGGCAGCCATTTTCTCTAAAGTAGACACTTATGGAAAAGTAGTTAATCAATCAGGACAGTTTGAATCTGTACAATCTGGTTCTACAAGGTATTCAAATCCAATGTCAATGTTAATTGATTCAAAAGGGAAAAGAAATGAAAAGGAGACAATGGCATTTTCAGCAAGTGTTGGTGCATCTATAAATGCGCATTATCAAAAAACAAATACCTCTGATGGTGCTGTTTACTTTTATAGTCCTTATATTTCAGCACCTGCATGGACATCAAAATTACAACAGGTCACAATTCAAGGTGTGAATGATAATGCTTTTAAATTTTATAAATTCAAATAAGCTGAAAATGAAAAAAAACCTTTTACTATTTGGTGTTCTGTTATTGCTAATACTTTCTTGCATTACAAAAAATCAAGGAAAGGCAGCGCTAAAAGCTAATAGCCCATATTTGCCTGATACTATTTTATTTAAAGAATCTAAGTTCCTGCTTTTTGAAAACTTATCCGATACAACTTATAAGTTAGTTTGGGGTAATGAGACATTTAAAAATACATCAAGTGATACTATTCATATTTTGCCTAACGGGAAACTGACATTAGCATGGGTAAGTCCTAATGCTATAGGCATACAACAGGGATGTGGTTCATCTTGTTTTTTCGCTTATGTCCTTCCATTGATACCAAATGCCAAAGAGAAGTTTTATATGTATCCATTAGCTTTTGATACTTTAAATAACTTAATCGCTTATGGTAATGATAAAAACGATTGCTTTGTCACCATTGAAAACTATATGTCAGGTCTAAAAATGAATCTTAATGAAGATTTCTTACATGGTCCTTTCACTGGTTTTTGTATTGATAGCATCTCTTTTCAATCTAAAGGTTTATTTCTTAAATGGAAAAATAGTGGCGAAAAGGAAGTATCAAAATTCTTTATTGTTGATGATGTGAAAAAAAAATAGACCAATTTATCAAGCCAACGCTACTATCCCATGCAGTCAGGCACATTTGCAGCCCACACGAACCACCCCTGCAATCCAAAGACTGCAAAAGAGCCTTCCTTCCCAACCCGCCCAACCGCACTAGGACAGGTCAGAGCTTTGAATGAAAAATTTGATTATAATTGACTGACAATAAGACAAAACAACAAAGGCCTGGCGGTGACAAAGTCTAGCGGGCAATAAGGGTTGCCGTGGTATCTTGCGATCCCCCCTCGTTTGTAACAGCCTACCCCGTTTTTTCGGGGAGGGGTTAGTTGTTAACCGTTTTTGACGATAAATACAGAAGATTACATCTTTAGTTCTGCATGTGACATTGCGAGAACCAAAGGGATGATAAATATTATAACAGAAATTTAAAGGCGAGTTACAAACTCTAAACAAAGACTTCCTCACCTGAAAAAACGGGAGCCCAAAGCTTAAAGATTACAAATGAGGGGGATTCACGGGATATACACACCTGGTTATGAAAAAAGTCTGCAGAAAATATCGAGAATGTTTGATAATTTGTAAAAAATTATTCTTACATTTACAAAAATATTGTACAACTTAAAATAGTGAAAGGTGAATATGTAAACGAGTTGAACAACAATAAAGCAGATAAAACAATAGTTTTCATTTATATGGGATAAATAGTTAATCTTTTGGGGTATTTGTTCTAAACATTTGATTATGAATTTTGGATTGATAAATCATTTTGGTAAAATATGTATTATTGACAATTAAAAATTAATTAAATGAGGCGGATTAAATTTATTAGACCATGCTTAATAATAATTACATTATTAGCAGTTATGACAAGTTGTAAGGAAGATGAAATTTCCTACACTGGTGACGTAAAAATTAGTTATACAAATGCTCCAAATGACCTATATGTGAAAATTAGTCCAGCTGAAAACCCACAAATAGTAATTACTGATAAATTGACTCGTGATAATAATGGGATATTAACTTGTAAATTAAATATTGGTAATTATATTTTACAAACTTATAGTTCCACTTATTTTGCTCCAACTGGATTCCAGATAAGGCCAGAAGAAACAACTGTAATTAGTTTTGATTCTCAAAATATTGGACATGTTCAGTAATATATGAAACAAAAAATCGCCATGTCTAATCGAGTAGACTGCCCCTCCAGTAGTTAACTGACGAGGTGTGCCGCTCACATCGCTTTACATACGGGTCTTCCTGCAAACCCCCTCGTTTGTAATGATAAATGCAGAAGATTATATTTTTTAGTTCTGCGTGTGATTATGCGGGAACCAAAGGAATGATAAATAGAATAACAGAAATTTGAAAACGAGTTGCAAACGAAGAGGATTCCCTTGCCTAAAACACATTTTATCTGATTGTTACAGAACGACATTTGACATTTTAAAAGAGAATTCACAAAATTTGGAATTGAAAATATTTTCCAGTAATTTTGTTCCAAAATTACCAAACAGGATTACAAATCAAGCTGCAAACGAGGGGGATTGCCAGAGCAGTAATCGATAAAACACTTAATGAATTCAGATCTCATACACTTAGACAGTCGAACCCCAAAACTTTCTCCTTATTAAAAGATGAAAAACTTACTCCTCCCTTTTCGCTGGAAATTTATAGGATGGTTCCTGACATTATGCGGAACCTTTTTGGCTGTCCTTTATATCGAATTCAATTTCAAATTTAAGATGCCTGTTTTTGAGGTATACTCCTCTTTTCTGCGGACAAGAACCTTGGCTACTAAAACCACAAACTTTGCGGATGAATTGATTTTAATATTGCTGATTACCGGACTGGCATTGGTTGTTTTTTCGAAGGAGAAAGTTGAATCCGAAAATCTCGATTCAATACGCGTTGCCGCATTTGCAAGAGCTTTACTAACAAATATTGTTTTTTTATTGTTATCTGTCATCTTTATTTATGGTATGGGTTTCATTACTGCGCTGGTTTTTAATCAAATATCTTTTTCATTATTTTATATCGTCTTTTTCTTCTTCCTGAAACGAAAAAAGATGAAGTCCTGATTTACTCTTTTTGGAACGTTCATAATTTTTGCAGCTATAAAATTGGTGTTATATTTGTAATCCGATCAAAAAAAGAATAAGGAGGATATTTAAAATGCTGATTTGTCAATCGTTTGTAACGATAAATGCAGAAGATTATATTTTTTGGGTTCTGTATGTGATTAGGCGGGAACCAAAGGAATGATAAATATAATAACAGAGAATTGAAAATGAATTACAAACTCTGAACAACGTCCCCCTCCCCGAAAAAACGGGGTCCCCACTTTCGGATTACAAATGAGAGAGATTCCCTGAAAGAAATCTCAAAATACAATTTGGAAGCAGGTATTCCCTATTGGCACACGACACCGGCAAACGAAAATACGACTGACCGAAAGAACAAATCAGCGTCCGTCGCCGTCCATTTCCGTCCATCTCAATAAAAGTGAATCCAAACTATACGTTTTTTCTTACCTTTATCGTATCGAAAAAGGCACCCCACTTCCTTCGTATCTGGTCCTGACCAACTCCTGACCAACTCCGTACCGAAATCGGGTTCCTTCCTCCGGTGATCGTTTTATGGGAAGGTTATAAATTGAAACGAACGATCCTTCTCTTTAGGGGAAGAGATCTTAATTTATCATTAAAACTCATCTGTCTGGTTATTTCGGTTAAACCTTTCGATTTCTCCCGTCTTCTCTGGCCTTCTCTCACATTAATTTAATAGTTCT
>JAATGF010000094.1 GCA_015654795.1 Bacteroidales bacterium | reverse complement strand
CTGCTTATTTTGTGACTTTATTGTGACAAATATCGCTGTAACCCGTATGATTATCAGCTATTATCTTGTGACTTTAAATTACATACGGAAGCCTGTTTTATTGTCACAAATTATTCAGCCAGCCGCTCCTCGCTCCTTAAGGGATTAAACGCATGTAGCTCAGGGTACAAAATCAAGGATGCCCATTATCAATAAACCGGTACCCCGAATACAGGGAGTTCAACAAGGCGTTCTGCAGTTCTCCACGACTCTTTATAACCTAGTTTTATTCGGGAACAGACTCCATCTGCTCTATGCCTGCTCTATACCCGCTCTATGTTTGGTCAATATCGAGTCCTGGACCTTTTAGTGACGGCGAAGCCAATGACCTTTTCAATGACTATTTTAATGACACTCCCTTCATCTCTCCTTCTCCCTATCGCCTTTTCTCTCCATCTCCTTATCGCCCCCATCATTCTATTTCCCTGCTCTATGCCAGGGAGGGTTCAAAACAATAAATTCTTTACATGAAAAGGTCCGTGTCGTATCAAACGAGTCATTTTTATTGATCGAAGATTCATTTTTATAAATCTCCGCAACAATTCAATGTGATCCTACACTATTAGATAATATTTCATTGTATCTTAATAAGATAACGATCATTTAGCAACCATCCCTCTCAAAATAAAAACAGACCGCAATAAATAAATCGGACTGATAAGTCAAATTTAGAACCAACTTATGCTATATTTGTAACGAACGGTTTAATATATCTATTATGAGTTTAATAATCATTGCAGGAATCGTAGGCCCCTGGCAAATTGTTCTTATTGTCGCCGTGGCTTTACTTATGTTCGGAGGAAAGAAAATTCCTGAACTAATGGGTGGCATTGGAAAAGGAATGAAAGATTTCAAAAAAGCAATTAAAGATGACGATGAAACTCCCAAAGATAGTCCTAAAGAAACCCCGGGAGGAGACAACAAGAACGAACCGCTGAAATAATAAAGCGGTTAAAATGATATTAAGACCCTGATTCGTTTATCTGAGTCGGGGTTTCTGTTATGTCATCTCAACCATTTTATGTCTGGCGTTTTCATAAAACCCATGTCACTACTTTCTTCGTGAAATTTCCTTTAAAGATAATCCTCCTTACATCATCCTATACCTCTGCATATCTTCATCCTATTTTTACCAATGGTTGCGTCAGCTTTCAGAAATGATTACACAAATCCAGGAGTTGATAATATGAAAAAACAAATTATTTACGCGTAAAATTTAAAACAAGAAATGCAACATTTATCCTGGCAATTATTGTAACCCGAATGGAAAAATAGCGTCAAATACTAAAAGGTATTTTATCTCTATCAATAACTTAATTCTCAATAATTATGAAGAAAAAACTAATTCCTTTTTTAGTTGGCTCAATAATCATTTTACTGATCCTTAATTCCTGCTTCTATGGAATAAGGGGTAGCAAGAAAGTGGTCAAAAGCGAACGTCAGGTGGAAGTTTTCGAGTCGATATCGGCGAGTGCAGGAATCGATGTAATACTAACACAAGATTCTGTTGTAAAGGTGGTTGTAGAGGCGGATGATAACCTTCAGGACAATATTAAGACGGAAGTTTCAAACGGAGAGTTGAAGATTTATCCTGAAAAGCGAATCCGTTCTTGTAAAGCTAAGCGGGTATATGTTTCGTTTAAAACAATTCATTCAATTAATGCAAGTTCCGGTTCAGCTATAAAATCAAAGTCGGAACTGAAATTGCCTGCTCTTGATCTTTCTGCTTCGAGCGGAGCAAATATTGATTTGGCATTGTTGGTTGTTGACGACCTTAATGCTGAAGGCAGTAGCGGAGGAGACATTAACCTGTCGGGTACTGTAAATAACCTATCTGTCGATGGATCAAGTGGTGTAAGAATCAGAGCATTCGATTTGCAATGTAAAACTTGCACTGCGGGCGCTTCAAGCGGAGCAACCATAAAAATTAATGTATCAGAAAAAATTATTGCCAAGGCAAGTAGCGGAGGAAATATTAGTGTAGCGGGGTATCCTAAAGAGCGAAATATTGAAAAATCGAGTGGGGGTCACGTTTCATTCAAATAAAAAAACAGGTCAATTTAGGCCTGTTTTTTTATTTGAAATCGGATAATTAATCTCGTTTCATAATTCCGTAGCAAATTATTTTCACAATTGAATCGACACTTTTCCCAAGATCGGTCGAACGATATGGTCCGGCAGAGAGGGGTATTTCGAGTCCGCGAATCGCGGTAGTGATACCAATCGCAACAAGTGCAAAATCTTTTACAATAAATTTCCGCTGACGAGCTCCTTCAAGTAAAATCCGCTTCATCATACGGATTTCTTCCTGGTAGTATTGCGATTTTATCTTATCTATAAACTCAACAGCAGTAGTGTCGTTTTCAATAGCATTGTAAAAATTGGCCAATTGCCTGTAAGTTGTGATTTTGGTCATCACGTAATCTCTCAGTTTCTCGGCAGGATCAATATCTTTTTGAAGCACCTTGGATAATTCTTCACGAAGAATATCTGCTTCTTTTTGAATAACTTCCTGGAAAAGATCTTCTTTACTGTTAAAATAGTAGTAAAGTGAACTTTTGCCTTTTCGTACCGCATTGGCAATATCATCGAGGGTTGTTTTCTTATACCCGTATTTGCTAAAGATCTCCTGGGCTATTTTAAGAATGTTCTCTCTTACAACATCCCTTTTAATGCTACTATTCTCGATATTCATATATAAATGTTGATAAAACTGTTGGGTCAAATATAACCTTTTTAGTCAAGTACGAAAAATTTTGATTAATCCGACACGTAAAGGTATAAAATCAAATTGATTAGTTGAAGCCAAATTTTAGTTTTATCATGTTTGGCGATACCAACACTTCAAGCCAGGAGTAAATATAAGATTATTTCTAAACAAAAGTGAGTATCTATTCCAGAAATCGCGACTGAAATTCCTGGGGTGGAATCATGCAGGTTTCGCTTTTACCAAACCATTTGTACCTCCATTTTGCAATGAAGTTATAAACCATGTCACGTAAAGGCCTGGGAATTACGATGAGAAAATACCCCCAATGCCAAGCGCCATCTAATTCCCGCAAAATCTTTAAAACTGCTGTTGATTTTAAATAAAACTTGTCGTCGCAGATGTACACAAGGGAATCAAAATGGTCGATGGAAAGACCCAGTTGCCTAAGAAGTAATTGTCCACTTTCGCTTTGCCCCGAAGCAAATCTGAATTTTGCTTTTGAGTCATTACGAATAATAAATTGTATCGTCTTATTACAGAGATTACATACTCCATCAAATAATACAATATTTGTTTCGACGTGGTTCATTGATTATGGACTGAAGTAAACGTGATATTTTTCGCAATTTATATCCATCTGATTATCTGTCACATAGAATAATAAAAAACGATAGAGAAAGGTATTCTTCGAAAAAATGTATAACTCTGACAGGATATAGGATCCTGCCAGAGGGAGTTGACTATATATGAACGATTAGGGTCTGAATAAAAACTAACGATGCAAATGTCCACAAAAATAATAAGCAGAATACATTGCTGCATCATTATTCGTCAACGACTTGGTAACCGTAAAACTTATTCAAATAATCGTAGTGCTTTTGCCAATAAGCGTAGTCCTGGAGCCGAAATTAGTTGTTTTTAAGGAATTCAATAAAACTTGGATATTTCCGTTCGGAGATTTTGAGTTGTGTCTTTTCGTTGTCAGTAATATGGTTTAACACACAGACCCGTTTTTGGTATTTGATATGGTCGATAAAGTTGCAATTCACAATATGGGCATCGTGAATTCTGAAGAACATATTTTTAGGAAGTGCCTCTTCAATTTTTTTTAAATGTGTGGTGACTAATTTGTAATCCAATTCACTATCCTCAAGATAAACTTTTGTATAGGCCCCATCCGCTTCACAATAGATGATTTTTTCGGGTGACAGGAAGTGGATTTCATCGTTGCTTTTAATCAATATTTTACCGCTTTTTTGTGCCGTAAAGGCTCCATATAATGGGGTCGGGCTATCTTTACTTTCAATACGCTCGATTGCCCTGTTTACCGATCGTATCAGATCTTCGGGAAGTATCGGTTTTAAAAGATAATCGATAGCGTCTAATTTGAAGGCATTTAAAGCGAATTCGTCATGTGCCGTGATGAAAATAATATGCGGATCGGTATCTTCAAGACGTTCAAAAAGGGTAAATGCGTCCATATCACCGAGTTGAATATCCGAAAATATCAGATCATACTGTATAACCGGCAAAATATCAAGCGCCATTTTCCCTGAATCCAGGAGTGCAACAACTTTGATATCGGGACAGTATTCCCGAATCATCATGGCCATATTTTTTCCCAGTAAAGGCTCATCTTCGATGATTACAGCATTAATCATTTTCTGTTTTTTTAATTTTTAAAGGGATCTCGATTGTAACAATTGTTCCATGGTGATCTTCATCAATATGGGATTCAATCTGAACCTGTGCATTTTCTTCAAGTAAGGCTATTCGTTCTTTCGTAATTTTTATTCCCAATCCTGTTTCTGTCTGGTTATCAGTATTAGTCCCTAATCCATTGTCTTTAATAATTACCTTTAATCTATCTTCTGATATAGTTGCTAAGATATAAATTCTTTTGTCATAATCAGGTATTTTAATAAAAGCGTGTAAAACCGAGTTTTCAACAAAAGGCTGAATAATCATTGGCGGGATCATAATTTTTGTGAGGCTTATTCCTTCAGGACGCTTGATCTCGTAACTAAAAGGATTACGATGTCTTGCCTGCTCAAGTTGCATATATTTTTCGGTGAGTGAAAGCTCTTCTTCCAACGAAATCTCATTTAATCTGACGTTTTTAAGTACACTGCGAAGCAACGAGGCAAATCGGCCAAGATATATTGCGGCTTCCTGCTTTTCACCCAGATTAATCAGCGCACTGATTGAACTAATGCAATTAAAAACAAAATGAGGATTCATCTGAGCCGCCAAAGCGTCTGCTTTTAGTTTTAACATTTGTTGCTGGATATCAGCCCTCTTACGTTCCTTTTTTTTCATCTTTCGGAACACTTCAAATACAATGAACAGAACAATCATTAATGCAATAGTCCGAAACCACCATTTTTGCCAGAAGGGAGGCGCAATTTTGATATAAATCACTGTGGGAACTTCAGTCGCGGCTCCGTCCCTGCAAAACGCGCTTATTTTAAAAATATATTCACCGGCAGGGAGTTGGCTGTACTTCAGACTACGAATATTGAAAGGGACATCGCGCCAATTGTAATCGTAGTTTTCCAGCTTGTATCTGTAAGTAATACCTTCGGGATCTGAAAAAAAGATGCAGTGATAGTTTATTTCAATATCCCGGGAATTATAGGTCAGGTTGACATTCTTGTTTTGGTTTAGTTCATAAACTGTTACAGTGGTTTTTTCACCTTTTTTATCATAGGCATTTAGTGTTTCCAACTGAACAAGAGGGATGTGATTCACAACTTTTATACTTGAAGGAGAAAATTTTGTTACTCCCCTTGTTGCAGGAATCCAGATTGAACTGTCGGATGCAATAATTGCACCATTTTGAACGACCTCTTCGCCCGGAAAACCATTCTTATAATCGAAATATGATACTGCTTCTTCATTTTTATAAAATTTTTCAGGATCAATCAATCCAACTCCTTTTATTGTCCCGAAATAGATCTTGCCAAAATACGACTTAAGATCAAGTACCGATTCTCCAATCTCATCGGGAAAGATCGCTCGACATGTTTTATAATCATAAAACATTATTCCATTTCTTGTTGCGAACCAGATGTTTCCCCTGGAATCTATAACACTGCTATACATTCCTTTCGTATAACCAAATCTGGAGGTGTCGGGAAGTAAAAACCTGATCCCATCAAAAAAAACAGTGTTTTCCTCTCCTCCCATCCTGTAAATATTGTTGCGATCTTTGAGAATACTAAATACCCGTGGTAAATTAAATTTCAAATTATCAAACACTTTTACCGTGTCTTTGGTTTCGACAACCATGCTGTTTTGTCCGGCGTAGAACATTGTTTTATTCACAGCATCCTCATAAATATGTAAATAAATTTGAGCTGGAAGGTGAGGAACCTTTGAAAAATGTACTCCATCGAATTGAAGAATCCCGTTGGTCGTTGTAAAAAGAAGATTTCCATTCGATTTTTTAATACTTCCAATATAGAAAGTGTCAGTGTTAAGTTGGTTTTTATAGGAATCTATTCTTTTGAACTCCTTCCCATCATATTTAGTTAATCCTTTTCCATAAGAGGTAAACCATAAATTTTTTGTGTCGTCCTCAACAACGCCCCAGACCAGGTTATCGAGCTTGCCTGGAATATAATATTTTCTAAATGCCAGTGAATTAGAATAATAAAAACCATTATGCGTGCCAATCCACAACCGTTTTCCCTTATCAATGAATAATGTAGTGATTTTGTCGTTTTCCGGGGTTTCAAAAAGGATCTCAGCCTTTGCACCTTTTTTTCGTAAGACCTGATAACCTGAAGAAAAATACCAGTAGTTATCGATTCGTTGAAGATAATTCTGTTCCGGCTGATCAAAATGATCAAGAAGAGCAATCTTTTTCCCTATAATCCGGTATAAATTGCCTCTATTCGTAATGGCTAATTCCCTTCCATTTCTCAGCGCACTGCCATCAACATCAAATCGAATCAGCTTATTATTTTCTGTAAACCAGATATTTCGATCTGAATCTTCAATCCAGGTTACATTATTATCATCTACTGTAAACCAGATCGCATTCAATTCTTCATTTTTTAGTGCGAAAATCACCTTAAAAGACTTGCCATCAAAAATGGTTAAGCCTTGATTTGTGATCATCCAAAGCATTTTGTCCTTGAAAATAAGATTTGAACATTTGCCAAGCTGCATATCCGTATCAAAATTGTACAAATAGATGGAATCGTTACGAATCATCCCAATCCCCTTTTTCATCAAAGCATAAATCTCATGCTGATCTCCTTCAACTATATCATTAACAGTCTCAGAAATTGGAATGTAGTAATTTTTGAATTTTAATCCATCAAATCTGCTTATGCCACTGTTGGTTGCAATCCAGATATACTTTTTGTTATCCTGAATGATTTGATTAACGTCGGACTGAATTAGTCCTTCATTAACGCCGAAGTGTTGCAGGCTATATTGCTGCGCATTCAGAGGTATCGAATAAAGCAGACAAATTACGGGCAAAATCCAACGAAGCTCCGCTTTCATGGTAAATTATTTCATTTCGTTATCTAATAATTATAATAACTGACCGTTACAGAACTATTATTTCAATACTAAAAAAGAAACTTATTTTAATCTTTCTTTTAAATTGGTGTAACCAGCTTTGCTAACTTTAAGCTTAGCTCCCTGCTTTGTCAGAACAATCCATGAATCTTTTTCATATTGCTGAATTTCAGAAATATACAATAAATTAAGCAAATAAGAACGATGAATCCTTACAAATTGTTTTTGGTCAAGGTGTTGTTCAAAGAATTTCATCGTTTTCTGTTTCATAAAATGACCCTCTGCACAATAAATCATTACAAAATCATCTTGTGATTCAATATAATAGATCGATTCTACAGGAATCACCTGAATTTTCCGACCCGACTTAACAACAACCCGATTCAGCATTCCCGACTCATCGTCATGCGTTTCGATCAATTTACCGATTTCCGGAGAAGTAGCTTTATTTTTCAGCTTCTCAACAGCTTTGTTCAAAGCTGCAACTACTCTTTCAAAAGGATAAGGTTTAAGCAGGTAGTCGATCGCATTAGCCTCAAAAGCACGAATGGCAAATTGATCATATGCAGTAGAAAATATAATGACCGGAGGATTGGGCACCAATTCAAGCATTTCGAACCCCGTGATTTTGGGCATTTGGATATCCAGAAAAACCAGATCCGGAGTCAGTTCCTGAATCGCAAGAACGCCTTCAAAACCATTTGAGCATTCGCCAACTATCTCAACACGCTCGTCTTTCGACAAATAATGACGAAGTAAATCTCTTGCAAGAGACTCATCATCAATAATTAATGTTCTAATTTTATTCATTGTTTTCTAAATGAGATCTATTTATTGGTGGATACTTTCTACAATATCCGGAATTATAATAGTTATTGAAAATTGTGTTTCCCCTTGTTCAACAGTAAGGAGTCGGGAGCTACCATACAATAATCTTAGCCGATCATTAATATTGACCAGTCCAACACCTTCTCCTTTAAGTGGAACAGATTCAGGATCAAAATCATTGACCACTTTTATTTCCATCATTTCAGGCAATTTTCTGGCTTCAAGGATAATCTCTACGGGTTTCGATGTTTCATAAACGCCGTATTTAATAGCATTTTCGAACAATGGCTGAAGAATCAAATTGGGAATCAAATGATGATTACATTCTTCTTCAACATCGAACCGATATACCAGGTTATTACCAAACCTGATTTTTTCAATTTGTAAATACAATCCGATATTCTTTAATTCAACGTCAAGTGTCACCATATCATCCTGTTGCTTACGAAGCGAATAACGCATGAAATCGGATAAGGCAATTACCATTCCGTGAGCCTTTTCGGGATTGATCAAGGTAAGGGATGCGATGGAGTTAAGGGTGTTAAAAAGAAAATGAGGATTAATCTGGGATTTCAAAGCGCTTAGCTGCGTTTTTCGAATCTGAAGCTGCCATTCGGATTCTCTTAATTGCCTTTCCCGATTATGTTGGCTGTAAACATATGTGTAATAAATACTTACAAGTAGAGTATAGAACAGGAGACCGCCAATAATTCGTTCTGTGATAAAATCGCTTAAATAATGGTCATAAAAAGAATCGTCAATCAATGCTTTTGAAATGATTCCGGAGGAAAACATCCACAAAGATGTGAATACTACAGCGGCTGCAAAATGGCTTACAAAAATCTGAAAAAGAGCACTTTTTTCGGGATCGTTGTATCTTACTACGTACCAGACTGCCACGCCCAAAAGTCCAAGTACTAAGCTAAAAGTCAAGCCGTCGATAAAAGCCACAGTAACAGGCAGTATTTGATTATAGCTATTAAATACTGCCTGTGCTATTCCTATTGCGATCGGAAAAAACCAGTAAATCAGACCCGAAATTCTGCTTGATGTTACGGGATGCTCCATAATAATCGGCTATGGCATCGTGTTAATCTCACCCCCACCAAAAATACAGGTTCCTTTTATCACTACAATTTTACCAGACCCTGTTCTCGAAATAACTGAATGACTTCGCTTGTCTTCGAAACCACCAAAAATCGAAACCACCTCAATTTTGATATTCCAATCCTCCGGAACTGTAATCTTGGTGCCACCAAAAATATTCGCCACATCCAACGTACATCCCGGTACTGGTTTAGCATAGAGCAGATTAATTTTTGATCCACCGAAAATTGCTGTGATTTTTCCACCTACGAAATTTTGACTAACAACGGATACTGTTTTTCCTCCAAAAATTGCTGTTTCATCAATATAATCGGTCGAACTGGTTTGCTCATCGCTAAAACGATCAAAATGATCATGATGATAATTATGAGGAGGACGCCTCCACTGAAGTATAAACGATATACCAACCAGTATAATTAAGGCAGGCCAGAAATTCTCCCTAAAGTTATCGGGGAAATCAATTAAAAAGAAAAGGCCAATGCCAATAAGAATAATTGCCGGAGTGTAAGCTTTTCGCGCAAGATTGAACAGGCCGATAACAATGAGCAACATTGGCCAGCTAATCAAATGCCTTGACAGATCGTAATCAAGCCAACCGTAATTTCTGGCAATAAGTACAGCGCCAATTACTACGAATATAAAGCCCAAAAAAGTTCGTGAATCGTAGTTTTTGTTTTTTTGCCGGATAGAAGATGAATCATTCTTTTCCGGAGATTCGTCGTATTTAATCATTGTGTTTGTTTTTAAATTGTTGACTAAAAAAGATTTTAAACTCGCACAAATCTAATCCGGCAATTAGCTCATAAAAAACAAGAATCGGTAAGTGTCGGTAAATTGTCGGTAAATCAGGATTAATTAGCTATCGGACCCTCTGCTTGAGGCACTGATCATAGATCGTAATTCGTTATTGAGCTTTTTCTCATTAATTAAGTCTTCCAGCCTAAGATGCATTCTGTAGCGCCAATAATGTTGAGCAATCGCAGGAACATTGATCCTTTCTCCTTCCGTATTGTCCCATCTGAGCCTGCCATCCATTGCCAAAAGGTCCTGAATGGGGAATATAGCCCACATTGCCGGAGAGTAAAGATGCATATTCAGAATATCACGCGCAATCCAGGGTTCCATAAAGAAAGGAAACTCCCCCTTTTGCCCCATTACCAGCCGGAAAAACCTTTCGCTATGTAATCGATCCTCTTCCCACCAACCTCTAAGTGTTGACATATCATGAGTTGAAGTGGAACAAACAGATAAATAAGGGGCATCAGCAGGATGTGCAAATTCAACCCTCGGGTCTTTAGGCATTCGTTGTATTTGTAGACTTAGAATTCCCAAATCACGCATTACATCTGTTACACAATCGGGCACCATCCCCAGATCTTCACCGCATATAAGCATATCAGTTGCATTCATAATTGTCGGCAATAGGCGCATTGCCTGCTCTCTCCAAAAATCTTCATGTCTGTGATAGAAAAACTCGATATAGAGCTCATCAAGAGCATATCGCAAATCAGCTTTTAAATTCAGGTACGAATTGGTATTATGGAAAGCCACCCGTGGATGAAATAAAGTGGAACGGTAAGGGTCTCGGATGAATATCACCTCGGCAATTAACGAACAAAGGCCATCGCGGATGCGTATTTCTTTACCCGTGAGTTCAGTCCCTTTCTTTGCAGATTCAAAGTAATCCCATACTTTACGTTGTGTGGTAAATCCCGGCTTTAAATTATATTTACCTGGCTCATATTCTGTAAGATAATTTATCTTAACCTCCTCGGTTTCCTCACCAAACAATTCCCGAAGAAAATAATCACGAATATAAGGTTTGGTAAAGCGCTCCTCATTGAAAATAATTCCACTGTCGATAATTTCATCGCGACTAAAAGGTAAAGCAGGTCTGAAATGTCCCATTATTCCCTGAACCTGATCCACCGGAATTTCCCAAATCCGGAAAAAACCGAGGATATGATCGATGCGTGTAGCATCAAAGTAAAGTGACATTTGTTTCAGTCGCTTATTCCACCAGGAGAAATTGTCAGCCACCATTTTCTCCCAATTGTAGGTTGGAAATCCCCAGTTTTGACCAAGATCTGCAAACTCATCAGGAGGAGCACCCGCTTGTTGATCAAGATTAAACAATTCGGGATGTGTCCACGCCTCAACACTGTCGGGACTTATACCTATTGGAATATCACCCTTCAGAACAATTCCATTTTGCCGCGCGTATTCAGCCGCTTCAAATAATTGTTTATAGGCATGATATTGAATGAAATAATGGACTGCAATATCGGGATATGTCTCTTTATTATCTGCACATAATTGACGAATCTCTTTCTCATTGTAAACCTGAAATTCGGACCATTCCCTGAAATTCGCAGTTTTGTTTTTGTCACGCAAATAACAAAAGGCCGCATAAGGAACAAGCCACTCCTTGTTTTCGTCAAAGAATTTTAAAAAAGGAGGATCAACCAGGAATAGTTCTTGCTGCTGATCGAAGATTAATTTGAAAAATTTCGACTTTATTCTATGAACATCTTCATAATGAACAGTTTCAAGTGCATTGAAGCCTGCAAGTGCCTGTGCAAATCCGATCATCAGATTTTCATCATCCAGAACTCCTATTTTATTAATATTCAAGTAAACAGGATGAAGTGCAATTGTTGAAATCGATTTGTAAGGATAAGTATCAATCCAGGTATGCGTGGCCACTGTTTCGTTCAATGGAAGTAACTGAATCAGCTTTAAACCTGTCAGTTTGGCCCAATCAACCAATTTTTTAATATCAGGAAACTCTCCTATTCCTCCGCTTTTATCTGTCCTTAATGAAAATACGGGTACCGCTACGCCGGCACCTTTCCAATGTTTAACCGGAAAACGAAAACTCTCATCAGTATGAATTTTTATACTTTTCGGTTCTTTACACACATAATCTCTTATGAGGCGGTTACTCCCTTGTTCCCATATAAATATTTGCTTCTTAGCTGTGTTATAGACTACATATTTAAACTGGAGTGGGAACTTTAGTTTATCGGCATCAATATCAATACTCCACAATGGAAATCGGGCATCATCCATAAGAAGCGTATACTCCTCCATCCAGTTTCCGAGTGCAGGTTGATCGCCAAGAATTCCAATCTTACAATCCGGACTTACCTTGGGAACATAAATTTGAATCCTCAAAGTGTTCTTAAAATGTAGATTGTCATTAACCTCACCACTATCAGTTCTGCGTAAAAGCACTTTAGTGAACGCAGAAGAGAATAATGCAGTATCCGATTCACGCCTGACTCTCCAGAAATCGCGACATCTGATCTCTTCAAAATCCACTTTACTGGTTTCGAGTACTCGGTTTTTACCTCCTTCCCAAATGAAATTTCCAGCTGCGTCTTTTATGAGATATTTATATTCCAGCTTCTTACCTGATGGAAACTTGCAATTTACCTCCCATTCTCCGGGAACAAAGTTTTTCATTTGCAATGCACGGGAAGGATCCCACTCTCCAAACTCAAAGGTAGATCCTGATACATAAAGAACCTGACCCCAAATTGTCTGATAATCGATTTTAAATGATACTTTCATTTTTTCTCCTTTCTGAAGTCATTAGTGACCTCATTTTCATAATGGGTAAAAACTGCGCTTTTTGATCACTTAAACTGAAATTCTCATAAAAAGTTCCTTAGGAAATGGTAAACCTTCGGTAAGGATTACACGTTGTAATATTATCGAATTTATTCATTATAAAAAATGCTTAAAACACTTGATTTTACGTCATCTCATATTCCTACTCTTATTCGCAAATTAGCGGTGCCGGCAAGTGTTGGTTTTATCTTTAATACCCTGTTTAATGTTGTGGATACTTACTGGGGAGGTAAAATATCGACTTCTGCCCTTGCGGCTATGGGTTTGACCTTCCCCGTATTTTTCATTGTTCTGTCAATGGGTATCGGCATGGGAACCGGAACTACAGCTCTAATTTCACAATCGTTAGGAGCGAGACAAAATGAGGAGGCCGAAAAATATGGTTTTCAGGCTATATCTTTTTCGATTATAAATTCTGTACTACTTACATTCATCGGTTTGACCATTGCCCCTTCCCTCTTCCTGATTTTAGGTGCTACTAACGAATATCTTGATATCGCAATCCAATACATGGATATAATCCTTTACGGAACTGTTTTTTTCCTGATCAACAGTATCCTTAACTCCTTGCTCACTGCACGTGGTGATACAAAGACCTATCGCAATTATCTTATTGTCGGATTTTTTCTAAATGTCATTTTGGATCCCTTGTTTCTGTATGGCGGATTAGGATTTCCCCAACTGGGTATTCGTGGAATTGCTTTATCAACCATTTTGATTCAGGTTTTCGGAACGATTTACATGATTTCAATTACCCGAAAACGCAAAGTTTTTGAACATGCCCGGTTCGCTGACTTTATCCCTAACCGCAGATACTTTGCCGCCTTGTTCGGTCAGGGATTTCCGGCAAGTTTGAATATGCTTACTGTTGCAATAGGGATTTTCGTTATTACTTACTTTGCCAGCCAATTTGGAAGAGAAGCAGTTGCAGCTTATGGGATTGCTACGCGAATTGAACAAATTGCACTTTTACCAACTATCGGACTCAATATTGCAGCGCTTACATTGGCAGGACAAAACATGGGGGCAGGACTTCCGGAAAGAGTATTTGTGTCGTGGAAATTGAATATCAGGTATGGTTTAATGATTATTTCGATTGGCGTTGTCGGTGTTGCTTTGTTTGCACGACAGCTTATTAATGCTTTTACAGCAGACGTAAAGGTGATTGAAATCGGAGTTGAATATTTGCACATTGCAGTACTCTTCTTTTTCGCCTACGTCTTTCTGAATATATCAGTATCAACGTTGCAAGGGATGAAAAAACCATTGTATGCCATTTTTGTTGGTGCGTACCGCCAGTTTCTGATGCCCCTTCCCCTGTTTTTATTCCTTGCAATTTACCTCTATTGGGGAACAAAAGGAATCTGGTGGGGCATTTTTGTAGCCAACTGGAGTGCTGCAATCTTCACCTTTTTCTACACACGTCACCAAATTCGGAATCTTATACACGCTTCAGTCGTAGCGAAAGGCTAACTCAATTTTAAAACAAATAGAATGAACACTATAATTTGCCCTATATCCGACGAAAAAATCAATGAGAAGGTTGCCCGATTCATTGCATTAATTACATTTCTGATTGCACTGGTTTTTATTTATATGCCAAATATACTGTTAGTTGCTTTTCTCGTTTTCGATTTCTATTCGAGAGGTTTTGGAAGAAGCCGCTTCAGTATCCTCGCAATATCCGCATCCGGATTGAAAGATTACATTCCTTTCCGATCAAAAGTCATCGACAAAGCGCCAAAGATTTTTGCTGCGCGAATTGGCTTTATACTCTCACTTTTAGCCGCGTTATTGCTCTTATCAAACGCAGTACTCGCTTCACAAATCACCATCGTAGTTTTAGCCATCTTCGCATTTTTGGAATGGGCTGCAGGATTTTGTATGGGATGTTATATCTACAGTTGGATTATACTTCCGTATTTTGGTAAACGGTGATTTAATTATCTCTTTCCGTTCCGCCAAATTGGTGATTTGATTTGTTTCCGGACCAATTTTTGCCAATAATAAGGACAGAAAATGAAATGTGACTATTCTGTGACCAGGTTTAGTTCTTTATTTTTAAAAGTAATGGGGTATACGACAAAATTCCCTTTTTATCAAAAAATATGGTTTGCTATGAATTTTCCCTTATTCCATTGGTAGAAAAATTCAAATCAACTCATGAATTTCCCTTATTCCCTCATTTAATTTAGATTTAAAATCATTAGTGTCCGGTTAATATTTAACTGAATCTTGTAATGGGGATATTATTAAGCCTTTACATAGATACCGCCATCCCGTATATACGGGATGGCTTACTTTTACAATTCTATTTATCTCTACAAAGATGAAGCTGCTACGCAGCATCCCTTTTTGCAACGTAGTTGCTATATCTTTGTAGATAAATGCGTTATAGAATCTGAAGAGCAATCCCGTAAATACGGGACGACATCTTAGTTTGTTAATATTATAACCGGACAATAGTGATTTAAAATAATGGAATAAGGACTGCGTGTATTGTGTGCCTTTTCTACTAATGGAATAAGGGAGAAAAAGGGAATTTTATCGTACACCCGTTCTGTTTACACAAATTGTTTGTTGGCCTTTGCCTGCGAATGACAGAACCATTTTCATAAAGCGGACTGACAATCTTGAAAGGGTATTTGATAGCTTGAAAAATGAAACTTGGGATTTAAAATCCCAGGTTAATCAGTCACCCCGCCCGATTGGACAAGAGATATTCCGGTTGCATAGTAATTTATTCTTATATATTTCTATATATCAATTACATATAATAG
>JAATGF010000138.1 GCA_015654795.1 Bacteroidales bacterium | reverse complement strand
AAGTGAATTGCTTAGTCCTTTGGTAAAGAACATTGAATTGCATAACCTCATGCTTCATGCAACCGGGGTCCCTGGCAAACCGATAAGACTAAATCAACAAGGATTTCAGTTATTGAAAACAAATAACCTGAGTTCGAAATAAGCACTGTTTTAAAAAAGCACTTAAATCCAACGATTCAAGAGCTTTTTGTTTGGGTTTGGAGCCCCGTTTTTTCGGGGATGAGTAAGATTTAAGTAGGATGAAAAATATAATGTCATGTTTCTTGAATTAAAGTAACAAGTAAACTGGCAGTAGTTTACTATAATTTCAATAATAAACCCGGCCAAATTGGTCGGGTTTATTATTGTGCGCTGTACATGGCGAATAACTCGAAGGTGTAAATCCGTTATATGGTTATGTAGTTGTTAACGGTGCATTCAGAAGAATTAAGACAACAAAGCACCACCATCAGCGAAACAAATTACCCCTGCAATCAGTCCGGTAACGCCATCCTTGCCAAACTGCCAGGAATGACTATCGGTTACATCATATTAAATTTGCACAAAACAATGATTCAGTGCAAGTTTCTCCGCGACTTAGCTCAACATCACTTTCCCATTCCCGTAATTGGTCCAATGTGCAGCTAATCTGGAAAAAATAATTGTTGTTCAGTAAATTGACATTGGTCGGGTTCAGATTTGTGTACTACGGATTTTCGTTTTACGAATGAAGCGGATTTACATTTTAAGGCATCATAAAGTTTTTGTACCGGTTGGTTTGGCTCCGAACAGCAACGTATTAATATGAGTTCATCATTGATATTTTGAGCCAGTGTTGTAACAGCTTTTTGTGTATTCCATTGAATAGTGTTTTTCTTATTTTCAGTCGCTTAGTAAGGTGGCGAGGTTGAGAGAAGATGTTGATATAATGACTCCTGAAAATCCCGTGAATCCTTTAATCCTGATTCAGACATTAATGGCCTGCCTATTTTTGAACTAAACTGCATTGTTCTTATATGCCTTTTTTGCTATTTCATGCGGGTGCGATTCTCCGGCGTAGAGATCTGTATAAGCACGCGTAAACTCTGCACCATAAAAAACAATCATGGATGAATAGGATACCCAAAGCATAATTAGGATAAGTGAACCTGCGGCTCCGTATCCTGTTCCGGGATTTGCTGTGCCGAAATATAACCCCAATGCAGCTTTCCCAATATCAAACAGAAAGGCTGTTACAAGCGCACCTATCCACACATGCTTCCAATGAATCACAGCATCGGGTAGAAACTTAAATATAATTGCAAACAATATCGCAAGTATCACCAAGGAGAGAATGAAATTAAACACATGCAAAACGATAAGAAAAGAGTCGGAGAAATGACTTGACACCCAATTGCTCAACACGGCAAGGATGGCTGATACAATAAGAGAGACAATAAGTAAAAATGAAATAGAAACGATCAGGCCAAACGAAAACAAGCGCACTTTAATAATATTCCATATCCCTGATTTCTTTTTATCAGGCTTTACTTCCCATATTATATTCAGCGATTTTTGAAACTGTGCAAACACACCAGTTGCGCCAATAAATATAGTTACAAGACCGATTATAGTGGCCCAAAAGGAATTTTTTATTTCACTTGCCTTCAAGATCATATCTTGTATCTGTTCTGCGGTATCGGCTCCCATAGTTGTTTCAAATTGTTCTGCCACATGGTTGTTAACGGCATCATTTCCGAAAAAATATCCTGCGAGCGATAGAATTACAACAAGTAATCCCGGTAATGAAAAGATCGAATAATAGGCAATAATTGCACTTTCCCGAAATGGGTCTTTATCCATCCATTTTTTAAACGCTGTTTTTAGAGCCGCTGAAATATTTCTAATTCGTATTTTCATTTGTCTCTTTTATCTGTTATGAATAAGATATAATGTCATACTTTTAAACAGAAGTCTTTTACGTTAACCCTGATGAACTAAAACGATAACCATTTACCTACAGCCTAAACCCCTAAAATGGATACCCTATTGCAATATTTAACACCAAATTGTCTCTTCTCCATGCCGAACTTCCGAAGTTGATTTCATTGGTCACCCACCTGAAATTATCTTCAAGCTCGGGTATTTTTCTTAACGGCATGGCCAGATCGAACCGTAAAATGAAAAAAGAAACGTCAAACCGTAAACCAACTCCAGCCCCTACTGCAAGTTCATTCATGAATTTAGAAAATACAAACGGGGTTCCTATATTAGAGGGGTTCGATTTTTGCAACCAAACATTTCCTGCGTCAACAAATAATGCGCCTTTAAAAAATCGATAGATGTCAAAGCGATATTCTGCATTCATTTCGAGTTTTATATCACCGCCTAATTGCAAAAAACCTTGGTTGCCATTGTTCTGTAAATAGGTGCCTGGTCCCAATGAATTGATTTGAAATGCACGAACACTATTTGGTCCGCCGCTAAAAAATTGCCTGTTATAAGGTAAAATATTGGAGTTTCCATATGGTTTGCCTACGCCTGTAAAAACACGCATAGCGAGTTTGTTTTTAGGGCTGATATTATAATATCCGCGGGCATCAATGCTAAATTTGGCATATTGCGAATAGATTGAGCCAAAGATATTTGAGGAATTCTGAGCAGATGGATTCTCGCCACTGATTAATTTTATAAGTGAAAACATGTTCCCCGCGGTCTCTGCAGTCCCCTGGAAATAATATTGCATCTTTTTTCCCTGGAGGACCTGTTCATTATAGGTGAAAGTATAATTGGCACCCCCAATAAATTGCTCCTCATAGCTCTTTTCCAAAAACGGCTTGTCATGAATCAAGGCTTTAAATGCCTCTGATTGGTTGCCGAGTGAGGTATAACTTGCACTTATCGGATTGAATTCATGATCTTTTCTGCTGTTTTCTTTCCATTTAAAACCATAAGTCAATTGGAAAGTCTGCATATCAAAATAATCGACTCTTTTCAAATAATTATAAGAAAAAGAAATCTGGGTTTTGGGAATATAAATGCTGTTGGACCTTTTTAGCTTAAAAGGCAGGAGAAAGCGCGGATAGATTAACTCAATGCCGGGATTAAAGGAATAGGTATACAAATTTTTATTTTGGCCGCTTAATTGAGCCTCAAATGAACCTCCCAGATTTAGGTTTAACAATTCTGCACCATCGAATGTATTTCTGTTCAAAAGGGTCACATTTGCACGAGGGCCGGTATATTTATTCGATTTGGATACAATATCAATTTCAGACCGGAACGAGCGTTTTGGCAATGTGGTCATGAGAATGTTTACATCCAAAAATCCTGGTATTGTATCACTTTCATCAAATTTTACCTGTACAAATTTAAAATTGCCCAACGACATGAGCCGATTGAGTGTAATATTATGATTCTGCCTTGAGTAGATTTCATCTTTTTTTAAATAGACTGATCTTAAAACTTCTTTTGGCTTGATATTCATCCCTGGTTTCCCGTTGAGAAACACATAATTGTTGAATCTGACTGAATCTTTTTTCCGGGCGTTCGGCCTGTTCGTTAACGAATAATCCTGATCGATTAATACGTTGTTGATCCGATATACCGTTAAAGCATTATCAGGAATACTGTCTTTGACAGTTAGCTTGAGCGATACGGTTTGATTCTCTGCTGATGAATCAGCTTTAAAAAGCAAATAATCGGGATTAAAAAAGAAGTACCCATGGTTCTTTAACAAGGCATCGAGACGTATTCTTTCGTTTTTTAAATCAACAAGGTTATAATCTTTACCAGGTTTGATTAGTGTTTTTTTCTTTTCTAAAAGAATTGTCCGGCTTAATGCAGTATCCGCAAATTCATAATTCAGATCTTTTATGACGTATGGTTTGTGGATATGACTTGTGTAGACGATACTCGCAGTTTTCTTCTTTTCGATGATCTTGTATTCTGAATAACTTTTGAATATTCCAATATTAAATAGTTTTGAATCAATAATTTCCGCGGTAACGCCAGGTTTTACGCTGCTGATATATACAGGTTCCTCGCCTCCCTTCTTAAGCCACTTCTGAAGTTTTGTTTTCGGTTTTTCTCCCGCTACCATATACCGCCACAACTTGGGACGCATGCCTAAAAATCGTTTATTTGGTAATGGACGAACCCCTGTACTGGCAATGGTTTTAATTGATCTTTTTTGTGATTTTGAAATCTTACCAGTCGATTCCAGTTTGATTTCCACACCTGTATAGAGCTTCTCACCTTCGGGAAGCAATCTTGTACCATTGCATGCTGCAACGAGCAGACCAACAAGAAGGAGAATATATCTATTATTTTGTATTGACTGTCTCATCATTTTTCTCTTTTTTAGATACATCTCTTTTCTTTTTCGGAGATCTGAAAAGATCTTTCCAATTATTGAAATCGCGCGAATATAAAATACCTGCACCAGTTTCAACATACTGACCTTCAATAGGGTCTTCATATTGATTCTTCCTGAAACCTTTAAGCCTGAAACGACCGTCCTTTGTCAGTTTATATTCTATGGTAACATCACTTGTGATATTGCTTGCAGAATTTTGTTTTGCCTTTTCACCTTCAACATCAACACTTCCGCCAACCTGGACTGACATGCGCTCATTAAACAGCTGTTGTTTTATCCCTATATCAACTTGTGTTCGTCCTTGCGCCTGACCTGTTTGATAATCGTCATATGATTGAACATCAAAGTTTAATTCGGTGCCTGGCAGAATTTTGGAACCTAATTTATTTAATTCGGCAGATAAAAAATTACCCACTGTCGACCGAACTAATGCAGAAGTCCCTCCGGATTCAGTTTGTAATGGATTTTCCTGAATAAATCGACCCAGTACCAATAATGCAAAGACCTGTTTGTTCAATGCCGATAAGTCATTATTTAGCAGTTCAAGTTTCTGATTCAAGGCTCCTCCGAGCACCCCTTTTTCTTCAGGTGGTAATTTTATCTCAAAACTGATGATCGGATGCAAAATTTCACCCCGAAGTTTTAGCACTACATTAATCGGATATTTTTGTTTATATCCGCCTTGCTCTGTACTGCTTAACCCTGACATTTGGTCGGCAACAAGGTCATATGGAGCAGCGCGAACTGAGTAGATCGCGTCAATATTAACTTCTGCATCCAATGGATCACTGTTCCAGACAATCCTGCTTCCGGAGTTTATTTCAAATTTTCTTTTGATGACCGATTGAAGTGAAACCACATAACTTCCTTCATCTAAGTTGTATGCTCCGGTAAGATTCATTTTTCCTGTTCTGTCCATCGAAAAATTTAAAGCCGCATCCCCTTTAACGACCAATGAGTCAGTAGACGAAGGATCCATCAACAATCGTAGCGTAGCTTTCTTGTCTATTTCAACGATTGAAGAGAGATCAAAACCTGTTAACGCTGACTTTTGCGTGGCTCCCTGAACTTTCTTGTCAATGATCGGATTAAGCTCATTTGTATTTTCAAATACAACCACATCCTCTCCTTTATCGGTTGTAAGCTCACTTTCAGGAACTGCAAATGTGAAATTTGAACCTTCTTTCATCTTTAATCGGCCATTAACTTCGGGCAGCGACATTGGGCCCTTGACGTCAATCTGGCTATCAATAATCATCCTTCCATAGAATGATTTATTATCTTTGGCTGTCGAATTAAACAATAGAAAATCTCTCGTCCTCACGTTTAATGCAAAAATGAAATCCGTCAGCTTATTCATTTGTACGGTGCCATCAATAATTGCGGTGTGCTGATCAGTATCCAAAAGGGTGAAAGAGTTGAAAGTAACACCTTGCTTATCAAACTGAATTGTTTGATTTTTTAGTTCAAGTCGGTTGTTCAATATCGCAGGTTTGATAAATACATTGCCGAAAACCAGTTTTCCTGTAATTTCAGGTGCACTGGTTGTTCCCTGTACCAATAAATCTCCTGATAGGTTCCCTGTTGCTTCTTTTATTTGTCCCATTGAAAACGCCTCTATTGTTTTCATTGAAAGCGATTCTATTGCCGTCTTGATATTAATTGAATTACCTTTTTCGTTTTGTTCGAAATAGCCATTCGACGTGAGTTTGTTGTCACTACCTGTTAAGTTAATGTCAAAATCATATTTCCCCGATGTCGGATTTTGAGCTTTGACAGTGAGATTGCCAATGGGGACTTCTCTGACAACAAGGTTTTCTATACTTGCATCAGCCACTATTCCGTAGGTGTCATTCAGCCTTTTAAGCAATATATTTCCATCAACGTTACCTTTTATGAGACTGCTGTCTTTTTGAACGATTCGGGATAGATCATCAAGCTTGAAATTTTTTATCTCGAATTTCAAATCGTCATTGAATCTGTCGTTTACAGACGATATGTTAATCTCGCTCTGCGCATTCTTAATAAAAAACCGATGGATCAGAAAACCTTCTTTTCCGAATTCAATATAATTATCCGCCGCAATATTCCATGGGTTATTCATCAAATAAAAATCTTTTGGGTCAAGCGCAAGTCTGTAATTATCATTCTCTTTTGTTACACGGGAATGAATCTCAATCTTTTTGTTTTTCTTACCATCAATTGACGAAACGTTGGCAAATAGCGTGTTATCCGCAAGTTTGCCGTTAAATAAGAAGTTGTCAAGCTGGGCCTGGGAATTTAATATACTGCTTGTCGATAAAGCGTAGTTCAATTCTTTCGCATTCGAGTTCACTGCAACATGAAAGTCATTGACTTCGGTAGCTCCATAAACGATCTTTTTAAAATCTGCATTGAGTTTGAGTTCGTTTTTCTTACTGTCAAAATCTCCCTTGATGGTTCCGGCCTCAAATTCTGTGAGTTGAGGAAACAGAATCTGCGAAATAATGGGATGATTATGAATTTCTACTTCAAAATGAAAATTGGATGCTGTGCTCGTCTTCTTCTCCTGGTTACTTTCAGTGAATTTAAAATACGTATTCATGAAATTATTAAGCTCCGCTGAAATATCTACTGGCGAAAGTGTTCCCGAATATTTTACTCCAACAAGGGCACTGCTAAAATTGAATTCACTTTTATTTGGTTCATTCACCGAAGCAAATAACAATGAATCAAGTACATATTTTTTCTCTCCTTTAGCAATAACCATATTGGTGATTCCCGCTTTCCCATTCATTTTATTCATACTGCCGCCCTTTAAATCTGCCTGGGCTACAAGACCTATCCTTATATCTTCCTTCGTGAAATTGAGCTTCTGAAGATCGGCCCCTTTGATAGCCAATTGAAATTTAATACGTTCCCGGTCTTTGTTGAGGCTCACAAGTCCGTCAAAATCTATAACAGCATTCTTGTCATTTAAATTTACAGTCCCCTCGAATTCCTCTCCGCTGATATTGCCATCCAGGTTGAGTTGGTGATAGGTATAGTGATTAAAAAAGACCTCCGATACCTGCGCATTGACTTTAGCCTTGATCGTCGAATCATTTAACCCTTGCCCGTTGGCTTCGGCAGTCAATGATATAGGGCCAAACATCGCCGTATCTTTAAGCAGACTACCTAAATCAAAACTGCTGATAGTCAGTTTGCTTCTGAAATTTTCATCTTTATCAACAGTCGCAAAACAATCTGCATTGCCAAAGCTGCTTTTCATGTTAATTGTTGATTCAAAGGCTTTTATTCTCCCTTTGAAAACAACATCCATATTTATATTCTGGGGAACCGCAATGTTTTCGGGGATCATGGTGCCCGCCATCATATCAATATCCCGTTTGTTCGAATTGATTTTAAGATTGGGAAAGTCAAAATAGGCTGTTTGAGCATCAGGTAATCCTCTGATAGTGAAATTAGTTTCTATCGTAGTTTTGTCTCCTGTTTTTAATAGAATATTTTTTCCGCTGAGGTCATTCACGCGTCCGTTTACAATTCCTGTGAGTTTGGTAATCATTGTCCTGTTACGGAAGAACGGTTGCTTTTCAAGTTCAGGATTAAAATACAGAATATCAGCATTTGCGACACTCACATTCTTCATATTGAGATTCAGTACTAAATACGGAATTGAGTCCTTCAAGGCCCGTAAAGACGAATATTGAAGATTCAGATCGGCAACAATCGTCGAATTGGTTGTTTGTGCTTTAAGACCTTTAGCTGTGATCGAATGTTGATCCATTGTGAAATCAGTCGCAAGATTCTCTATGGAGAAATTATTTTGATCAATCGCCTTAAATTTCTTAATGGATATTTTCGTGCTGTCTGTTGAATACAGTAAATTTTTGGCAGCAAGCGTGACATGTTTATATTGCAGTTGATTGGCATCAAATCCATTTTTCACCGCCTTACCATCTCCGACCCTGTAAACCAGTGAATTGTCTTCAAGATCAATGTTTTTTGCACTTACGCTCCAATGATTTGCATTTGTACTTGCAGGCTTTGCCGCTGTAGTATCAGCTATTTGATCTGAATTGCTATTTAGATACTTAAATTCACTGTTTGAAAGACTCAAATCTGCGAGTGAAACAATTTGCTTCTGCAGATCGATTGATCCCTCTTTTAGCTCGAAAAGTTGAATAGCAGCGATAACAGACAGCTTACTGATCGAATCGTCATATGTAACTGTCGAACGGTTGATCGCTATTTTATCTGCCGTTATTTTTGGCAAGATAGTAGCGGACTCGCTTTCACTCACGGGTGCCGCTTTAGTCATAATTACATGCGCATTCAGGCCTTCAATAAGCAATTTATCAATACCATAAATCGACTTTTGAAGATCAAACTCATCCATAACCAATGCTAAATCCTCAATAACTCCATTAACATTCATACCTCCATATTCATCATTGTAATTGATTCGTATATCTTTAAGATCAACATTATCAAGGCTGAATGTCCATTTTGAAGGAGCGGCAGGTTCAGTTTTCACCTGATCAGCTGTATCGCTAAAGGCACGAAGGAGAAAATTATAGTTGAATAACGAATCTGATTCAGCACGGGCGACATTGAGTGTTACATTCTCGAGTTCAATATTATTTACACTGATCTTGTTTGACAACAGGTCCGTAAATGCAATATTGATATTCACATTACCGGCATATAATAAAGTGTCTCCCTTCACGTCATCGAGAAAAATTCCTGACACGGCAACAGTTTTAGGGAATAGAATACTGATCCTTTTTATCTCAACGTGTGTGTGGGTTTTCTTACTGACAAAATTGGTTGCATAACCTATGATCTTGTTTTGAATAACAGGAACCTGAATCAGTACAGCAATGATGAGGAATAAAAACACAAATCCGACAACTACCCAAATGGCAGTTTTCAGAATTCTGATTAATATTGGTCTGGCGTTATTCATCAACTTATGTTATTTTTTTCATTCGCATACATCACCAATCGTATATCGTCCTGTACAAAATGCAATCCGGCAATATAAATGAACTTCAATAATTCATTGAGTTGAGGGATCCTTCTTAATTTTACAGCAATTTCTTTTGTCTTCGAATCCCATTCAACAGGTAGCTGCACCAGTTTCTTCCTGAGAAAATAGTGAGCCCCGCGCGTGATTAAATTGACAAACAGATTCATTTTATATCCAAATACAATTTCGTCCTTTTTTATGTCTTTTATCATGAGAATTGCAGAAACATAATACTTAACTCTTATTTTATCCATTTCGGTATTCCTGAAATTAATATTAATATGATAATAGTCGCTTAAAAACTCCTGAACTTCCTTTATGGGTACTTCTATTCTCATAATGCGTCAGATTTTAACAGTTCTTCATCTGTAACTTAAACAAATTGATTCAGATTATGTTGCAATCAAATAAGTGAATAATTTAGTATTGATTCTCGTTATAAATTACACAGCAACAAAAATGAGAATCAAATACATATAAAACGTTACAGAATTCTGGTAAAATGTTACATCATCCACACGTTTTCTATGGGATTCTTATCTTTATCCACAGATCATGTGTTTTTAGTTTTTAGTAATGTGGATCGATAAACGGATCGTTAAATTAACATAAATATGCCACGCCGAGGCAGAATTCCTTGTGCCACCTCCTTCGTATTTGATTCGTATTTGATTCGTACCATGTTCGGAACACGTTTGAATAACTATTCTTACATAATACTTATATGGCAGGATTAATTTGCGAAGAATCTGAATTCAGCTTTCGCAAATACGACATGTTTTCGTTTCACTATATGAACATCATCCTCATACCATGTTTGAGAAACGCTGGTATAATACCCTATAACGATTCCATAAACCGGAGCAATGCTTCGCGGTCTTTGGTCGATAGATTTATGAAATTATTCCTCGATTTTTCAGCTTCACCACCGTGCCATAAAATGGCTTCGGTCAGGTTACGGGCACGACCATCGTGCAGGAAACTGGTATGCCCGCTCGTCAGTGCTGTAAGCCCGATTCCCCAAAGTGGTCGGGTTTTCCATTCATTTCCGTCAGCCTGAAACTCTTGGCGGTTATCGGCCAAATCGTCGCCCATATCGTGCAATAGCATGTCGGTGTATGGATAAATCTTCTGGTTACTGATCTCCGGTATTCCGGCGTAGGTTCCGGTTGTAAATGTGGCCACATGGCACGACGAACAGTTGATTTGCTCAAAAATATGATGACCGGCAATCACTTCCGGATCGTCAAAATCGCGGCCAGCCGGTACTCCCAGCGTTAACGAGTAAAATGTCACGTTTTCCAGGTCTTCGCGTCTCACTTCGGGCGAAACAGCATTTGGATCACTGTTTTGCTGACCAACCGAACTTTCCACTGGTTTCAGGTAATTGGTCAATCCCATGTCTTCGTTGTAAGCACCTGCCGATTGAACCAGAATGCTGGGTGTTCCCGCCTTCCATCCAAAACGTCCGAGTTTCAGCGTTCCCGAAACAGGATCCCAGACCTGATTCGCTTTTCCTGAAATACCATCTTTATTCAGGTCATCGGGATCGGCATGAGCGAGAATTGCATTTTCAGGAATCGCTTCGAGAAGCCCAAGCCCAAATACAGGCATCCCAATACGCGCAGAAATCAACACATTTGCAGGCAGAGGAATATAGGGCGACACGATGGAATACACTGGTTTCCGGAGAACTACAACCGTTCCGTCGGCCAGCGAAAATCTTTTTTCCAGATAGCTGACACTCATTCTGGCTTCGGGTTGATAGCCATAAATGGCTTGATGCTGAAGTTGTGTACCAAATCCTGGCACTGGCGTGGGACCGCCATGTTCGTCAGTTCCCGGAACGCTGATCTTCAGGAACAACCCGCTCATTCCATTGAGGTTATCAGGAACTGAAGCGCGCCCGTCGGAAGGATGGCATCCGTTACACGAATTGTTATTGAAAATCGGGCCTAATCCGCCATTTCTGGGCGATGGACTGGCAACAAATTGCGCCCCGAAAGCTACATCTCCTTCCATGTGTTTATCCAGACTTTCGCCTGAAAGATTAGCAGCGGGCAACCCAAAAGCCTGGCTCGTTTTTACAAAAACAGTGGTTTCGCCACCAGCTTTTTCACCTTCCAATTTACGAGGTGTGTTGTCGTCAATTTTATTGCACGACAGCAAAAGAACCGCCAAACTTATTACCAGTATTGATTTTTTCATCTTCTATTAAAAAAAGATAAAACTATCCGATAATGTACACAAAATCAATCCCCATTTGTTGGGATTATTAACCAGCCAATTCATTAAATACCGAACCGAATATGATTGCATATTATTATTGTTATAATGGTAAAAACAGATGAGTTTATCCCGGAATATTTCAGGAAAATTCCGAATTCTGGAATTGAAGGTATCAAACCTCAAAGAGTAAGGAAACTTAAATAAAGAACCAACAAATTAAAAGAGATGGAAAATCTGATCAAATTCGGAAACAATTATTTAGCGTTGCAATCTATGTGAACACAGTAAAAATGTAGCAGCAAGCAGGCCTACTGGATGAAATTATTCGTGAAATGCAATCTGAAAAAAGATTTAAAAATAAAGGGTGTAAGCAAAATCCACCCTTTTTCTATACTGTTAATTGTGTTTATTTTTCAAAATAACTCAGGATTTCATCCCCTTTCGGTAACGAAAATGATTTGAAACCTTTGTTTTTCAGCATATCAATAATGGGAGCAGGAACAAAAGGTGTTTTTATTTCGAGTATTTCACCCTGTTGAAGTTCTTTAGCCAAGGCAAGGATTTCTGCCATTGGACTGCTACCGGCATTAATGATTGGAGAAGCATCGAACTGCTGAATTATTCGGATATTATCGAACCAATCGGGAGGAGAAGCTACCAGATATTGGGTATTTTCGGTTTCACTGCTAAACATGTCTTGTCCCACTTCCTTTCTTAATCGGTTCACCAACTCATCAACTTTCAACCCTCCCACAATTGCAGCCTGTTGCAACGAAGCCACACGGGCAACCGTTTTCCGAAGAATTGGGTTTTTAAGTTTAGCAAACGATGGAGATAACTCCAGCAAAACATCTTCCAACTGAGGAAAAGCATCCAATAGCTCTCCAATTTTGGTTTTGGGCGAGATAATAAGTTTTGATCCGCTCATAGTTCGTCCTTTTTAGTGTATGATAAAAGGCGTTGGTCTCCTTCCAGCTTGCGTAGCTGGGTTAAGTCTTGGGTAAATTCGATGGTACCCAGATAATCCCCTTCTTTGCCGCACATTGCAAAGTATTCAATGTAAATAAACCGCCCCTGCATATTTATCCAGAAGGCTGCACTGCTCTCTTTCCTACTTTTAAAATCTTCAAGAATCTGATTAACCACATGTACACTTGAAGGTGGGTGACACATGCGCACATCGCGACCAAGTATAGCCCTGTTGCGGGTAAAAATGCGATTGGGACCATGACTGAAAAATTTCACTTTATCATCTTTATCCACGAAAGTAATGTCAATGGGCAGCGTCTTAAAAAGGGATTCCAACTCGTCAATACCAAAGTTACCTGTAGTGAGTTGTATTGAATTTTTTGTATTGTAAACAACATTGCTGGTGGTTATTCCTTCCGGCTTCCATTCATCCTGCGGATCGTAGAGGCAATATCCAAACTCCATGGTTTGCTGGTCTATGGCATACCAATCTTCATCGGTAAGTTTATCCATCGACATGGGCAGCAGGATCTCCTCCTCCTTCATAATCATGTCTGGAATTGCCTTTACTGCCGGGAATAATACCAGATCAGCAACTATTTGGGCCTCATCAACAGTAATATTTCCAGGAGCAGAAACAACTGCAATTGCAGCTTTTAATTTCTCTCTTATTTCATCATGTTTCCCCCACATAACTTTTGGTGGACCGGTTATCTCATATTTTTCCAGAAAAGGAAACAGCAGGTATTCTTTACGTAGATAATGTTTGTCAACATCCATTAACTCATTAAATCGCCCGTGAAGTTTCATAAAAATATCTTTCATCTGTTCATCCTGCAGGGATGGAATCTGACCAAGTAATTGCTCAATAGCATCGACTACTTTTTCAAGTTCCCGGTTTTCTTTCCTGAAGGTATCAACGGGATGACCTGGAGGAACCGATTTGGCATGACTTTGATCAATGTGTCCGTCAAGCACCATAGAATGTATATCGCAAAACTTCAATACTTCTTCTTCAGGTAACCCTTCAGAAATTAGCTCTTGTTCTACTTCCACCACTTCGTCGTAAGGAACATTCTTTAATACTTCGACCAACCGTCTTCGTACCAAATCAGGGGCTTCACCTTTGTGAAGCTGCAGAATCATGTGTTTGAGGAGTTCTTTGCGCTTCTGTGAGTTATTAATTAATTCACTCATATACAGTTTTATTTTTCACAAAGTTACGAATGAAAACATTTAAAAAAAATCCCTAATAATGATGATTTTCATACCTGAATATCCTAATTATAGGATTATAGAATAAAATGAATCCGATACTTCTTTGGTACCGGATTCAGTATAAGTACTGTGAATGAAATAATGTCGTATTTTAAAAAGCCGAATTGTAAGCTTTTCAATTAAGCATGACATAAGGAAGGTAGGATTTGAACTTTTTTCAAGATAAACTTATTATCAATACTTTATATCAATAAATTAATATCATAAGACTCTATTTAGTCCTTTTTAATTTGGTTTTAATTGCTTTATTTTGCTTTTTACATCAACAAAAAAAGCACTTAAATCATTAAATTTAAGTGCTTTTAGTTCATTTTGATATCAAATTTCAGTGACCCTGGAGAGACTCGAACCCCCAACCTTCTGATCCGTAGTCAGATGCTCTATCCATTAAGCTACAGGGCCATTTTTGCTTGAAAGCGGTGCAAAGATAATCAGATTTTGGAGATCAACGCCATGCATCCTGATTTTTTTGGAAATTATCACTGATCCAAAGTAAAATTAATTGGGCTTGATATAATAAGTATCAGATTATATGAGTGGTATAAATAGTAGTGGTGATCTGTTCCGGAATTTTAAAATTTTTGAAAACTGAACGTTGGTAAAATTGATATAGGTACTTTTTTGTAATGAAGAAAATTCTTTAGGACTAATTCGTGTTTAAGAATTACAAGTTTAAACACAATGTTTTAGGCACAGCGTCTCCATCTCTGTTTTTTGTACTTTTTTGTTTTTCCCATATCGCACTCTCATTTTTTCTATTTGTAAAGTCTATGAGTTACTAACTAACAAAAGTCAGCTGTAAATCTATTTTTGGGCACCAAAATTTTGCGGAAACATTCCTTAGGTAATGGAAAATTCCCATATATTTGCATACTATTTTTAATTATTCTCAATAAAGATTGGAGTGCGTCTTTCGGAAGTTGAAGAAAATAAGCGAGTTGTAATAACCAAAGTCCTGGGCCATGGCTCATTTCGACGCCGGATTTCCGAAATGGGATTTGTTGCCGGAAAAGAGGTCGTTGTACTTAAAAATGCTCCGCTTCGCGATCCTGTTGAATATCAGCTGCTTGGATATAATATTTCATTACGTCGGGCCGAAGCCGATTTGATTGAAGTGATTACAACCGAAGAAGCAATGAAACTTGTAACTCCGAATTTCGATGGCACCATCGACATGGAGGTGTTGAAGACTTCGGCTCGTGAAAACGGGAAGACGATTCATGTAGCTTTGGCCGGAAATCCCAATTGCGGCAAAACAACGCTGTTTAATCGCGTCACCAATTCGAACGAGCACGTTGGCAATTACAGTGGCGTAACGGTAGATGCCAAAATTGCCACATTTCAACGAAACGGATATACATTCAAGCTTGTCGATCTTCCTGGAACATATTCATTAACAACTTTTTCGCCTGATGAATTATTTGCACGAAATTACATTATTGAGCAAACACCCGATATTATTCTGAATGTAATCGATTCAACTAATCTTGAAAGAAATATGTTCCTCACGACACAGTTAATCGATATGGATATTAAGGTCGTGATTGCACTGAATATGCATGATGATCTGGTAGCCGGTGGTGCGAAACTGGATCGTGATAAGTTGGGCAAATTGCTTGGAATTCCGATTATTCCCACAACATCGAGCAAGGGGGAAGGGCTGGACGAGTTATTCGATGAAATTATTGAAGTTTACGAAGACCGTGACCCAGTTGTAAGGCACATCCATATTAATTATGGTGAAGAGCTTGAAAAATCTATAGAGGTCATCCGTAACGAGATTAAAAAAGATAAGCCAAGGAGCATTGTCCTTTCGTCAAGATATTTAACAATCAGGCTTTTGGATAAGGATCCCGATGCGTTGAAAGTACTTGAGACATCATCGAATTTTGCACGGATTAGTGCAATTACCCAGAGCGAGATAGCGCGAATTAAGTCGAGGTTGAATGATGAGAGTTCGCATCTGATTACTGATGCCAAATTTGGATTTATAGCGGGCGCGCTCCAGGAAACCTATATCCCGGGTGTGCAATGGCGTTATGCTATCACAGGAAAGATTGATCATCTGATCACACACAAGATTTTCGGATTTCCGATTTTCTTGTTTTTTATGTTTCTGACTTTTTTTGCAACCTTCAGGTTGGGCTCATTTCCCATGAATTGGATCAGCGAAGGTGTTACAGTTATTTCTGATTTAATCAAATCGACAATGCCTCCCGGGATGTTCAAAGATTTGCTTACTGACGGGATTATCAACGGGCTTGGCAGTATTATTGTTTTCGTGCCTAATATTCTGATATTGTTTTTCTTCACTTCACTCATGGAGGATACCGGGTATATGGCGCGTGCCGCATTTATCATGGATAAGCTGATGCATAAAATAGGGTTGCATGGGCGTTCGTTTATTCCAATGGTTATGGGATTCGGATGTAATGTGCCGGCAATCATGGCTACGCGTACGATCCGCAATCGCAATGATCGCTTACTTACGATGCTGATTATCCCGTTTATGTCGTGCTCGGCACGTTTGCCGGTCTATATTGTACTAATCTCTGCCTTTTTTAAGCACTATCCTGCCATGGTATTGACGGGTTTATATTTGCTGGGAATACTGATGGCTATCGTCATGGCAAAGATCTTAAACCGCACCATTTTCAAACGTAAAGAAACGCCTTTTGTAATGGAACTTCCACCCTACAGGATGCCTGTTTTGCGAAATACGTTGTTACACATGTGGGATAAGGCAAGTCAGTATTTAAAAAAAATTGGAGGAACCATCCTTGTCGCGGTTGTTATTATCTGGGCGCTTGAGTATTTCCCAAGAAGAGCGGAAAATTTATATCCAAAAACGGAAACAACTGCATCGAATGTGGCCAACGATTGGCACGCCCAGTCTCAGATCGAGAATTCTTACCTTGGGATGATTGGGCGCACTATAGAGCCATTAATCAGACCGTTAGGTTTTGATTGGCGTATGGGCATTTGTCTCGTTGCAGGGATTCCGGCAAAAGAGATTGTTGTGAGTACGATGGGTGTACTATATGAGACCGGGAAAGAGGATCAGAAAAGCAGAGAATTGTTACCAGAGATATTACAATCGGAGGTCTATTTTTCGGGACCTAAAGTGGGGGAGAAGGTATTTAATCAGGCAGTTGCACTCTCGTTTCTGGTTTTCGTACTGCTTTATTTCCCGTGCATTGCGGTAATCGCCACCATAAAACGGGAATCGGGTAGTTTGAGATGGGCTTTATTTACAGTCTTTTATACGACTGCATTTGCCTGGATCGTTGCTTTTTTAACTTATCATCTTGCGCTATTTTTTATTTAATACCCTCTGTTATGCAGGAAATTATAACATGGATTATTGTTTTAAGCACTATTATTCTTTTGGTGATTAAGGCTTTCAAATCACTAAAGTCGTTTAAAAAAACGGATAATAGCTGCAACGGGTGCGGCAGCTCCTGCGACGGATGTCCTGTAGCTCCCAAAAATCGGAAAGCAAAATGCCATTGAAAAGGGTCATTAGGCATTAAAGTCATTGAAAAGGTCATTAAAAGTCATTGAAAATCTTTGTTTGTGGATCGGAGGTTGGAATTGGTTTCCCAATATAAGGCATGATTTAGTGTTGATATAGAGAAGGTGCAGGGAGAGTTTTGCCTCTTAAAACTTGTTTTAAGAAGAAATTTGAGGCGGGAATAGGGTTGAGTCTAATGGCTATATCATCATAATATTGACAGGTAGGGCTGAGCCTAAATTTGGATCAAATGATATTGTTGAGGAAATTTTTTATCCGATTATAGCTCATTTACAATTTGCAGCTTTAGTCCAAAGATAAAATCGCATGGTGACATCTTTAAAAATTAATTTTTAAGAGCTCACTGCCTTAATTCCCGGAGTCACAGTTAAAGTCACAACTTATATTACTATATATATTTAATAAACAGTATATTATATAGATGTTTTAGTAAATAATGTCACAGTTAAAGTCACAAACTATCGACCTGTTTCTGAAATTTTATATGAATATTTCAATAAATAAAGTCACACAAAAATCACGGAAAATCTGCTTATTTTGTGATCCCGCATGTGCGCATAGCCGTCAGGTT
>JAATGF010000061.1 GCA_015654795.1 Bacteroidales bacterium | reverse complement strand
TAACAAATACTTAACATTTTTAATGAGCACTTAAATCCCCGCTATTTTGCGGATCGAACCAATAATTTCTTCGGCCAGTGCTTTTGCCCGTTCTTCCGTCTGGCTCTCGGAATAAATCCTGATAATTGGCTCCGTATTCGATTTCCGCAAATGAACCCACTCTTTATCAAAATCGATCCGAACACCATCAATATCATTAACTTGCTCGTCTTTGTATTTATCCTTAATTTTCAACAGAATATCATCCACATCTATTTCAGGTGTAAGTTCAATCTTATTTTTCGAAATAAAATAGTTGGGGTACGTTGCCCGAAGTTCTGAGCATTTCAGACCTGAAATCGCCAAATGCGAGAGGAAAAGACCAATGCCAACCATCGAATCGCGCCCATAATGACTTGTTGGGTAAATCACGCCCCCATTCCCTTCTCCGCCGATCACCGCATTGGTTGCTTTCATCATCGTTGTCACATTAACTTCGCCAACAGCGGACGGAGTATAGGTTCCTCCGTGAAGTTCCGTAATATCGCGCAAGGCCCTCGACGAGGACAGATTCGATACCGTATTCCCTTTGGTATGCGACAACACATAATCGGCAACCGTAACCAGCGTATACTCTTCATTAAACATGGTTCCATCCTCATTGATAATAGCCAACCTATCAACATCGGGATCAACAACAAAGCATACATCAACATTATTTTCGCGTACAATAGCCGAGGTCCCCGCAAGATTTTCGGGAATAGGTTCGGGAGTATGGGCAAAATGTCCATTCGGCACACAGTTAATTTCAACAACTTCGGCAACTCCAAGTGCTTTCAGAAGTTGAGGAACGATTATTCCGCCAACCGAATTAACAGCATCCACAGCCACACGGAATTGAGCCTTTTTAATTGCCTCAACATTTACAAGTTCGAGATCAAGAACATGTTGAATATGGTAAGCGGTATAATCTTTTACCGATTCTTGACCAAGGTCATCGACCTCTGCGAAAATAAAACTTTCGTTTTCAGCAATCGCAAGCACCTTTTTCCCCTCGATATCATTCAAAAACTCTCCCTTTTCGTTGAGTAATTTCAGCGCATTCCACTGCTTAGGATTATGGCTGGCAGTAAGAATAATTCCCCCGTCAGCCTTTTCAGCTATAACAGCAAGTTCTGTCGTTGGAGTTGAGGCAAATCCGATATCAATCACATCGGCCCCCATCCCTATTAAAGTACCTGTTACCACTGCATTGACCATTTCACCCGAAATCCGGGCATCGCGTCCAACCACAATTTTGAGCTTTTGCCCGCTATTTTTGCTCTCCTTTACCCAGGTGAAGTAAGCAGCCGTGAATTTAACAAGGTCTAAAGGACTTAGACCTTCGCCAGGTTTACCACCAATCGTACCACGAATTCCCGATATTGATTTTATAAGCGCCATATTTGAGTTATTTTTAGATTTTTGAACTGCAAAGTTGTTAATTCGGGTTAATTATTCAAAGGATTATTCTGCGAATAAAGAATTTTAGTTCATTTTCGGGAATTTTTTCCGACATTTGTACCCGAATTAATAATAAGTCAAGGAATTAAGAAATGATCATTAGAAGAGAAAGAGGACAGGAACGCCCTGATAAGCGTACCGTCGGGAAACGTGAGCCGGGAACAAGACCCCGCGTAAGAAAAGGGGAATCAACGACAGGCGATCAAGGCAGAAAATCAAATGCAAGTCGCCCCGATTCAAGGGAATTAACAGCAGGAAAAAGAGTCGGCAAAACGAAAGTCTTAAAAACCGCTTCAGGAACGAAGCCAAAAACAACAGGAACCGGTCGGTTTGGAAAAGAACGCACATCAGATATTTTTCGCAGAAATGTGATCGAAAAACGCCCGGAGCGAAAATTTGATGGAGCAGAATCGGATCAATACGTAAATGAAACGGGTAAAGTTTTGCGCGGTAAATTTGGCAAACAAAATCTTAATGACGAATTTAACTCAGCAAAAAGATCATTAACTCCAAGAACTTCTCAGGCAAAAAGAGAACCAGGGTCAATGCGTCTGAATCGCTACATCGCCAATGCGGGCCTCTGTTCGCGCCGCGAAGCAGATACTTTTATCGCTACAGGATGTGTTACTATTAACGGAAAAATCGTTTCCGAAATGGGACATCAGGTTCTGCCGGGCGAACTGGTAAGTTTTAATGGGAAAGTCATATCTGCAGAGAAAAAGGTATATGTGTTACTGAATAAACCAAAGGGATATGTCACCACACTCGAAGATCCGCACGCAGATAAAACTGTGATGGAACTTATTGCAAATGCTTGTACCGAAAGAATTTACCCGGTGGGTCGATTAGATAAAAACACAACCGGACTATTGCTTTTCACAAATGACGGCGATATGACAAAACGGCTGACGCATCCAAAATACAACCGGAAGAAGATCTATCACGTATTTTTAGATCGCAACGTTACAAAGAATCATCTTCAGGAGATTGTTGATGGGGTTAACCTTGAAGATGGTTTTGTGGTAGCCGATTCAGTGAGCTATGTGAATGAAGATAATAAAAAAGAAGTAGGAATAGAGATCCATTCGGGCAAAAACAAAATTGTGCGCAGGATCTTCGAACATCTTGGATATAAAGTTGATAAACTCGACAGAGTCTATTTTTGCGGATTAACGAAGAAAGATCTTCCGCGGGGAAGATGGCGTTATCTTACTGAAGAGGAAGTAAGTCTTTTGAAGATGACTTCGAAATAGAAAATTATTTCGCACCAGGTGTTGTAATTATTTATGAATAACCCTTACTAATCAACGTGTGAAAGAGGAATTTCTTCGAAATATTACGGTCAATCAAGGTATCATTCACAAAGTCACAAGAATTTACTGTGACAATGTGGATGACCGGAAAGACCTTTTTCAGGAAATATTGATCCAACTCTGGAAATCGTATGGTTCGTTCAAAGAGCAATCAAAATTTTCGACATGGATGTACCGTGTGGCCATCAATACAGCCATAACGGCTTATAAAAGGGGTAGCCGACGAACAGCAAATGCACTGTTCGTCAGAGAGATCCCCTCTATTGCCGATGATGATTACGATTATGAACTCGAAGAAAATCTAAACCTGCTTCACACTGCCATTGGTCAGTTGACCGGAATTGAAAAATCGATCATTCTTCTCTATCTTGAAGATAAATCGTATGAGGAGATTGCGGAAATTGCCGGTATCACACAAAATTATGTGCGGGTTAAAATGAATAGAATTAAAAAGAAACTGGAATCCCTTATTAAAGGAAAAATATAAATGGAACTGAACGAACTAAAAAAAGCCTGGGGAAAAGTCTCAGAAGCCAAGGATCAGAACCATTTGGTAAATACAGATGAGATCCGGCAAATGCTTCAAAGAAGGGGCTCCGGGATACTTTCGAAGTTGGAACGCAATGTCAGAACAGGATTCTGGCTGTTGGGAATATTTTTATTGCTCACTATAGCCGATCAATACTTTCCTTACGACTGTATGCTCCCCTCCTCTCTTGATGAACAACATATTCCTAATCCATTCCTGATCAAAATAATAGGGATAATTGTTAATTGCATCATAATGCTAACATTTATCCTCTTCGTTTATCGGTATAACAAATTAAAAATAAAAAATCTGGCCGCCAACAATATGCGGGTAGCTTTAAGAAAAGTAGTTCAGCTTCTCGATACTTTCAAGAAAGAGTTCTATCTCGCATTAATCGTTTTTTCGTGTGCCGCAAGTGCCGGATTCGTTGCGGGTGTGTGGGAAGCTATCAAAACAATGTCTGGTCACGAAACCATGACCAATCCCACGCTGATCATAACAGGATTCCTGATTTTGTTAATAATGGCGATTCTGATAGCCTTAATCTTTTACATTTTTCATAAAGGATTCAACTCTCTGTACGGGAAATACCGTAAACAACTTATCGGAACGCTGCATGAACTGGATGAAACTGAAGAGTAGCATAATTGCTATTTTAACAATTCTATTAATGAATGGTTCTGGTCTCGCAACAACCAGACAATCAACTGACACAATTGTATATCAACCAGCAGAAACGATCCTGAAAATGGTTCTGCTGCATTTACCCAAACACAGCCCTACCTCTTACAACAGTTACAGTTCAATCATCCATCATCGTTTTCGGATTAAAACCAACTTAAAGCCTGATACAGCGGGCTTGATGAACGATTCAACAGAAAGCTCAGTCAATCAAAACAATAACTACCTGTTTTCAACCGAAACCCTTACTTATCAAAAGCAGCTGAAACCCGATTTTAATCAATCTGAAAACCTTTCTAACAAGACCGAAGGGAAAGATGATGGTTTATTCACAAAATTAGACTCCTGCTTAAGCGATATTTCGTTATTAAAGCCAACAATAAACCTATTTCACAAGAATTATTTATCACCATTCTCTGAGTCTGCCTTTGCAAATTATGTTTACAGCCTGAGTGATTCGATTACAGCATCCGGGGATTCACTTTACAAAATTAGCTTTCATCCAAGATTAGGCCAACGTTATGACGGATTCAGTGGAACGGTTGTGATCAATAAAAAAGATCTTGCAATTCAACAGATTAGCGCTCAGGCTACGCAATCCGATCCTCAGGAACCTTTGCTGGTCATCAATCAAAACTTTGAACAACTGAATGATATATGGTTACCGTCCGGAAGTAATGTTAAAGTCTTCTTTAATAAAAGGGAAGCTAAAAATTCACCCGATGACAATGAGGAAAACCTTATTGCTGAGAGTACTATCAATATTTATCAGCAGCAGATTAATCCTGCGCTTAGTGCGGGGGATTTCCAAACTGCTGCACAGCCATCTTCAAAAACAAACCCGAAACCGGCGATTTCATCAGGCAATTATATCTATATTCCAATAGATCAAAAAGATTCATTATTACAGCTGAAAGCCGATAGTACGATTATCGCTGACATCCAAAACCAACAGGCGAAAATGATCAGGTTAATGGCAGAAGGAAAAATTCCGGTAGGCTATTTCGATCTTGACTACAATAGGATTTTCGGTTATAATCTTTTTGAAGGGATCAAATTAGGATTAGGAGGTGAAACGAACCGTCTGCTATCACGCCTTTTCACAGTCGGCGGATTTATCAGCTACGGATTTAAAGATCAGTCTGTACGACACGGAGAGTGGATAAATATTTACCCAACAAGACGTTCCGATTTAAGAATTTACCTTGGCTATAAAGATATAAATCTCGAATTCGGAGGCCCCGAATTTCTCGAAAACAAATCATTATTAAATCCTGAAAGCTATCGCAATTTGCTAATAAAGAATATGTTCTCTACAAAGCGATATACAACAGGATTGGAATTCCGCCCATTCAATGAGTTGAATATTTACCTTTTCGGTGATCTTTCAGAAAACAGGGCCAGACAAAACACCCGGTTTTTAACAGAGCATTCCTTCGATCCTATCAGCCTCACGAGGACAGGTTTACAACTGAGGTATTCACCCGGAATAAAACTTAAAATGGAAGATGGTCGCTTAAATGAAATTAAAGCGCCTAAATCGGATTACTATTTAACCATCATTCAAGGCCTCTCAATATTTGATGGCGATTATCGCTATACAAAATTAGAGGTAAAGGGTAAATTTGACCTTCCATTTTCAAGATTTGGAACATCCACTATCTTGCTTCGCGGGGGAACGATGTCGCAAAACGGACCAGTCATTGAGCTGTTTAATAGTCATGGAAGTTTTGCCGGAACCTTTTCACTGGCAGCGCCTTACTCCTTTGCCACCATGCAATTGAACGAATTTTCGGCGGCAAATTATACGGCTCTCCATTTTAGGCACGACTTCAGTACATGGCTCTTCCCCGAAACTTTCCAAAAGCAACCTGCCTTTATCTTTGCCCAGAATATTGGCTTTGGACGGTTGAACAATCAGCAACTGACACAATTCAATCTTCCCGATTACCGAAAAGGTTTTTACGAATCAGGATTTGAGGTCAATAACCTCCTAAGAATGAACTTTCTTTCGTGGGGGGTAGGCATTTATTACCGATATGGTCCGTATCAGTTTAGTTCGACAAGCGATAATTTTGCCTATAAGTTTGGGTTTTTCTTTAAATTGTAGAAATGCACTTCTGAATTTTTACTTCATCATCCCGGACGAATACCCTCTTCATAATTGCTTTGTTGAAACTGAAATTGAGTGACCGTTACAATAATGTCATATTCTATTTTCATTGCTACATTCGTCATACCTTCTCCGTACTTTGTGTAACCTTTAAATAAGGTTTGTGTAATCTTGCCGTATCATTATGTTACAGCAAGATTAGGGATCAAGACAGAATTCAGGGGGAAGATATTTAAGAATGCATAATAAAATGGATTTGAACACGGATGCCGGTTTCATGGAGGTCAGGAAATACAGGTTATTAAACTTCTACCTATATCAAATCCCTCACGGGATTTTAAACAGTTATTTTAATGTCATTGAATTATAAATCCCATACATACGGGATTACGAATTATGTTTCAGAGCGAGACAAGGTATGCCTTGTCTCTACGGGTTCTTGAAACGCCATATTTCCTGATAATCTGTAATTCACCCATAAAACTATCACCGAAAAAAAGAACCCGAATTTGGTACGAGGAAGGTCAGGAGTTGATACGGACCAGATACGAAGGAAGTGGGGTGCCTTTATCGATACGATAAAGGTAATGAGGATCGGGATAATTCAGATCAATATAAACTGAGAGGCCACCAGAGGCCGCGACAGGCCACTAAAGAGTTGCCCGATAAACAGGCGATTGGCGATGGGGAGAAAAGGCGAAAGGGAAATGGGGCGAGTCATAGAGTCGCGAAAAGGCGATAAGTGAAATAGCCATGACTAAAGTCACAAACCGAAGATGAGAATTAAATCATCCCGCCCATGTGGGAATTCGATGTGACCTAAAAAAAACAAATTATTACGTATTAAAATAGTATTGTGGCAATACAGAATGGCGGTGAAAAAAGGATTTTCACATGGTAAAATCTAAAAAAAGAGATGCGACAATAAATCCAGACTATCGCTTTAAGAATTTTTCCATATAATCGGAAGCTCCTTGTAACTATTTGTATAATAACCAATAATGCCTATCCAATAAAACGTGGCTTGTTCCGCAGCAGTATGCAACTATTTATGTAGCGTATTCATATTTAGTTTTTAAGAAGGATAATTACAATTGAACCAGCTATCATTATAGCTGTCCCGATTAACTTTTTGCGGATATCCTTTTCTTTAAAAAGACTGTGCCCGAGTAGTACGCTAACAATTGTCGAAAGTTGGAAAAGCGATAAGGCATACCCAACCGGCATGTGGTCAAAGGTGTAATTGGTCGTAAGTTGCATTGTACCAATGCAAACGACAAGAAAAGCATATTTACTTACATTCGCCCGATCAACTTTTCGGAGTTCCTTTTTCAGATCGACCCGATAAATAAGCAAGAGGAGAAACGAAAACAGGGCGCCAAACCAACACCAGCTCACAAATGCCAGTGTAACAGAAGATGCAAGAATGATTTTCTTTATAAATACGGCCTCAATTGCCGAAAGTATCATTGCCCATATCCGGTACTGTATTTCACTTTTCTTTAGTAAAGCCATCGAGAACCTTTCGGGAGTGGTATCCAAAACAAAATAGCTTCCGTAGATAATTAATGCAATGCCCATAATTCCCCAGAGATTTGGCATTTCCCGCAATAGAAAAATTGCAGCAACAAGTCCGATCACCGATTTATAGGCATTGATCGGGCCGAGTATTGAAAGGTCTCCCTTTTGTAATGCCTTCACCAAAAAACCGTTTCCCAGGGCCCCGGCAATTCCACCTAAAATCGAATAAATCCAAAACTGTCGGGGCAACTCCTGCCAATGTATATTTGTCGCAATAAAAAGGCAAAAGAAGGATAACAGTAAGTAGGTCAGTAAATTTATGAGTAAAGGATGATTATTCTTTGTGAGTTGTTTTTGAAAGACGTTTCCAAAAGGATTAGAAAAGATTCTTAACAAAACAGCTGCAGCGATTAAAAAGGTGCCTATCATAAGTTACTGCTATTCATACCTCAACGCCTCAATAGGATCAAGCTTCGAGGCTTTTATGGCAGGAAGGACTCCGGCACCCAAACTTACGAGCAGGCATAAAACGACACCGCCCAGCATCCATTGCCAGGGAACAATAAATGAGCTGCCAATCAATGCAGATACACCGTTACCTGCGAGGATTCCTAAAATAATTCCGAGGAATCCTCCTAATTGTCCTATTACGATTGATTCGATTAAAAATTGTTGTTTGATGGAATGGGAAGTGGCGCCCATCGCTTTGTGAATACCGATTTCGCGGGTTCGCTCTGCCACTGTAACAAGCAGGATGTTCATCAATCCAATCGCAGCACCCATGAGTGTAATAAAACCAATGATTGTCGCTGCAAGTGTTATATATTTGATATTGTCGAGCAATACATTTACAAGGTTGTCACTCTTTTCAACTACAAAGTCGGAGTCGTCACCAATGTTCAATCCCCTGATGTTCCGGAATGTCGCCTCCGCCTCTCCAATCGCACCATCAAGATATTGCGGAGATTTTGGCATAACACTGATGCGAAAGTTCATCTGAGGACGCGGAAAATACTGCCTCACATTGGTAAACGGGAGCAATACAACCTGATCACCACCTTCGCCAAAGCCACTCCCTTTCGATTTGAGTACGCCGACAATCTGATATTTTCCACTTCCAACAGCAATAAATTTTCCAAGAGGATCGACATCCTTTGGAAATACCTTTTTAATCAGGGCAGAACCCACAATTGCAACATTATTCCCATCGAACGATTCCTGGAATGAGAGTCCCCTGCCCGATTCAACTTCATAACCAGCAGTCTGAAGAAAGTTTTCATCGATTCCACGGACAGAAACATTTGGATTGCTCTTTTTCGATTCATATTTCACAGTAGCTGCACCTGTGGCATTCACCGAAATAGACACGGTTGCCGGGAAAGTATACCGCTCGCGGAACTCGCGAGCCTGGAAATAACTGATATAGCTGTAATTTCTGGATCTGTAACGTTTATTTCCGATTTGAACCCGCACACTTCGGCTTTGAATGCTGAACGTATTGGCACCCAACCGCGTAAATTCGGCGGTGATTGAATTTTTAATTGAATCGATAGCCGTTAAAATTCCTACAAGCGCCGAAATTCCAACAGCAATGATTAAGATCGTCAGAACAGACCGGACCAGATTTCCCCTGATTGACTGAAATGCGATCTTTATATTTTCTAATACCAAAGGTTTAATCCAAATCATGGTAATCTTAGGATTGATCAGCAACAATTATTCCGCTAATTTAAAACTAACTTTCAATTAATCTGTTAATAGATGTAGGAAATTTCATACCGATTTTCAGCTTAAATCGTTAACATTGTATTGAATTCTGAATCTTAAATTATATACGCATGGCTTACGACATTGAAATGATTCGCAAGGTCTATTCACAAATACCTGAACGAGTTAATAAATTACGAAAACTGCTTGGCAGACCTGTTACCTTAACCGAAAAAATCCTTTATTCCCACCTTTCGGGCGATTTTCCGGAGCTTCCTTTCGAAAAAGGTGTATCCTATGTAAATTTCGATCCCGATCGTGTGGCCATGCAGGATGCCACTGCTCAAATGGCGCTGCTTCAATTTATGCAGGCGGGGAAAAGTGTGGTTTCGGTCCCTTCGACAGTTCATTGCGATCATTTGATTCTCGCAAGAACCGGCGCGACGCAGGATTTGAAAGAAGCCGAAGAAACAAATAAAGAGGTCTATAATTTTCTGGCTTCTGTATCGAAAAAATACGGAATTGGTTTCTGGAAGCCGGGCGCCGGAATTATTCATCAGGTGGTGCTTGAGAATTATGCTTTCCCCGGCGGAATGATGATCGGAACCGATTCGCATACCGTAAATGCAGGCGGATTGGGAATGATCGCTATCGGCGTGGGAGGCGCAGATGCTGTCGATGTTATGACAGGAATTCCGTGGGAATTGAAATTCCCAAAATTGATTGGTATCCATCTCACAGGAAAACTGAACGGATGGACATCGCCAAAAGACGTGATTCTTAAGGTGGCCGGAATCTTAACTGTAAAAGGGGGGACTGGCAGTATCATTGAATATTTCGGGCCGGGAGCCTCAAGTATCTCATGCACGGGTAAAGGAACCATTTGTAACATGGGCGCTGAAGTTGGCGCAACAACTTCAACATTTGCATACGACGAGAGCATGAGTGATTATTTGAAAGCGACAAATCGTGGTGATGTGGCAGAGATGGCTTCAAAAATTGCATCAGATCTTAGAGCTGATGATGAAGTTTATGCTCATCCGGAAAAATATTTTGACCAGCTCATTGAAATTAACCTTTCGGAACTGGAGCCTTATATCAACGGACCCTTTACACCTGATTTCGCGACGCCGCTATCTGAATTTAAAACTGTTGCCAAGGAGAAAGGGTGGCCCATGAAAATGGAAGTTGGTTTAATCGGATCATGTACAAATTCATCTTACGAAGACATCAGCCGCGCGGCTTCAATTGCAATACAGGCACGACGTAAAAACCTAAAAGTCAAAGCCGAATTTACCGTGACTCCGGGGTCTGAACTTGTCCGCTACACCGTTGCCCGCGATGGATTCCTTAGTGCTTTCGAAGAGATGGGGGGCGTAGTACTGGCAAATGCATGTGGTCCATGTATCGGACAATGGGCGCGCTACAATGCAGAAAATCTCCCCGCAAATTCGATCATGACTTCATTCAACCGAAATTTTGCTAAACGAAACGACGGAAATCCCAAAACCCATGGTTTTGTGGCATCTCCCGAAATCGTCACTGCCTTTGCCATAGCAGGTACACTCGATTTTAATCCTGAAACAGACTTTCTGCTAAATGAAAAAGGAGAAGAAGTAAAACTCGATCCGCCAACCGGAAATGATTTACCTGAACACGGATTCGATGTGGAAGATCAGGGACTGATACCCCCGTCAATTGATTATCAGAAAATTGAAGTTCTTGTGGATCCCGAATCAGACCGTTTACAATTGCTGACTCCATTTGCACCGTGGGAAGGAAAAGATTTAATCAACCTGAAACTATTGATTAAAGCGCGTGGTAAATGTACAACCGACCATATTTCGATGGCAGGTCCCTGGCTCACTTACCGCGGTCACCTGGATAATATCTCAAATAATCTCCTGATTGGTGCGACCAATGATTTCAACGGAAAGACCAATTCTGTAAAGAATCAGGAAACAGGTGAATACGATACAGTTCCAGATACTGCAAGAGCATATAAAAAGGCTGGACTCGGATCAGTGATCATCGGTGATGAAAACTATGGTGAAGGATCCTCACGCGAACATGCAGCAATGGAGCCACGTCATCTTGGCGTACGGGTCGTTCTGACCCGATCGTTTGCCCGCATTCACGAAACGAATCTTAAAAAACAAGGGATGCTGGCCCTCACATTTGCAAATCCAGATGATTATAACCGAATTAAAGAGGATGATTCGATCGATGTTATCGGGCTTAAAACGTTTTCACCGGATAAACCCTTGCAGCTAACATTGCATCATGCAGACGGTTCCACAGAAGATATTCTAGCAAAACACACCTACAACGAAGCCCAAATTGACTGGTTTAAAGCAGGTTCGTGTCTCAATTTTATCAAAGAGAATCAATAAATCCTAATCTTAAAATTGTAGAAAGGCCGGGCTCAAACCCGGCTTTTTTGTATTATTCGACCCAAACATCTCATTTTTCAGAAATTTGGAAATATCATAAATCATTACGTAGATTTGTAACGGATAATTTTGAGACAAATTATTGTAATATTCAGAAGTTAACAATTTTTAATACTATTTTTAACCAGTCCACGGCAATACGGATATACCTTTAATGTTTATTTTAAAGGCTTCGTCCGGGAAGACTAAAAAAACATGGTATTTGAATTCAAAATCATATCAGATAAGGTCGAAAATTTCGCTTTGCACATTGAGGCAGATGCAAAAAACACTTTTTTTGAACTTCATGAAGCTATTCAGGACGAGTGTAAGTATGATCCGTCGGAACTGGCAACTTTTTTTCTGGCCGATGAGGAGTGGGACAAAGGAATGGAAATTCCAATGTTCAGAAACAAATCTCAGAAGCAAAATTCTGTACTCACAATGAAGAATGCATTTCTGGGCGATTATCTTAAAGAAAAAGAAGACAAACTGATCTATATTTTTGATATCGCTAATCAAAAATCGCTCTATATAGAATTAAATGAGATTAATATGGAAAAGAAAATAAATAGTCCGGTTGTTACCGACAACAAAGGCTCGGCTCCTTTACAGAGCTCATCAAATCACTATGATACAGATTTACTTGCCAATGAAGATTCAGAACTTCAGAATATTTTTACAGACTTTGGCGAACTCGAAGATCTGAATATGATTTATGGCGAGATGAGTGAAATAATTTAGGTTTAAATTGATTAAGGTTAGAGGTTGCGTGTTTGTCAGAATATACTCTTTTTTCACCTTTTATTTTTACGTTCAAACGATGTCCTCCTGCTTTTATCCTTTTTATCTTAACCTTTTTTCCTGAATGCTTAAAACTCTTCTAATTCTTCTTGGACCAACCGGAGTAGGAAAGACAGACCTAAGTATTGATATCGCCAAATACTACAATACTGAAATTATCTCCTGCGATTCGCGGCAGATTTACAAAGAAATGAGTATTGGAACTGCTGTTCCTGACCGACAAACCCTTGAAACCATTACCCACCACTTCATCCGATCGCACTCCATTCACGATTATTACAATGCCAGTAAATTCGAGATTGAAGTACTCGAAAGACTGGATTTGTTGTTTCAAAAAAAAGATATCATATTAATGACAGGCGGATCAATGATGTACATCGATGCGCTATGCAAGGGAATAGATGATCTTCCCGAGGTAGATGATGAGTTGCGACGATCTCTCATGGAGCGTATGGAAACTGAAGGGATTGAGAGTTTGCGAAATGAGCTTCGGTACCACGATCCGGAATATTACAACGAAGTTGACCTGCGAAATCCGAAGCGGATTCTTCATGCCCTCGAAATCTGCCTGATGACTGGTAAGCCCTACTCCTCGTTTCGGATCAACCAGCCAAAGAGACGTCCCTTTAATATCATAAAGCTCGGACTCAACCGCGACCGCGAAGTATTGTACAATCGAATCAATCAGCGGGTCGAGCAGATGTTTGACGAAGGGCTTGAACAGGAAGCCTTGAATCTATATCCGTTCCGCGATCTTAACTCATTGAATACAGTAGGATACCGTGAATTGTTCGATTATTTCGATGGGAAAATCACACGCGAAGAAGCCAAAGAAAAGATCAAAGCGAACTCGAGAAAGTATGCCCGAAAACAATTAACATGGTTCCGTCGTGATCCCGAAATCACATGGTTCACACCTGATATGAAGCGTGAAATCATTGCATATACAGATCAGCAATTGCGAAAAGGCGACCTTAAATAAAAACAAAAGCCGGCAAAACTGCCGGCTAAATATCTTATAACGAAAACGATAACATCATTTAGATATCATCATCGTCATCGTCTTCGGGCATATCATCCGGAATGTCGTTGATATCTTCATCAACATCATCATGACCTTCAAATTCCTGTAATGCAAAATCATCACGAAGAATTCCCTCATCATTAAAGTCATCATCATTCTCAACAATGTTGTTTGCCTCTTCCAAAGTCATCCGAACCAGATAATAATGATCATCGGTTTCGTATGGCAAAGCTGATACCACTTTCCCTTTTGCATTGATGTAAGTAATCAGACTTCCTGCAAAACCCTGCGGATAAGTGAGCTTTATTTGACCCTGAACATCCAGTGGAAGCTTGTCATAGTCCTTAACGATTCGCGGTTTATTGATTGTTGCCATAGTATATATAGATTAAGGTTCTCCCTAATGATTTATAAATTAGTAAACTAACACTTTTAATAACACCTAAATTGCTTTTTGTTTTCGTGGTGCAAAATAATAATTCAATAAATCAAAAAAATAGTTTTTTGAAAATTGTGAAAAAAAAACTCAATTTGTTTTCTTTCTGAATTCGATAGTCAATAAATCCTATCATAAAATAAGTCAAATAGCACAAATATTTGGTGGGCAATATTTGAAGCTTACCTGCGAATTTGGGCATTGATCCTAAAATTATCTACCTTTGCACCTCATAATATCATGCAGAAGATTAAAAAATGAATATTTCATACAGCTGGTTAAAAGATTACATTAATATTGAACTCTCTCCTGCCGAAGTTGCTACTACCCTTACACAACTCGGACTCGAAACAGGAAGCGTCGATGAAGTCGAATCCATTAAAGGCGGATTAAAAGGAATAATTGTAGGAGAGGTAGTTACATGCCAGAAACATCCGAATTCCGATCATTTAAGTGTAACCACCGTGAATATTGGCGGCGACGAAAACCTTCCTATTGTATGTGGCGCACCCAATGTTGCGGCGGGCCAAAAGGTTATTGTTGCCACAGTAGGAACTGTACTTTATAATGGAGAGGAGCAATTTACCATTCAGAAGTCTAAAATAAGGGGTGAAGTTTCGATGGGGATGATCTGTGCGGAAGACGAAATCGGCATTGGTAATGACCATAACGGAATCATGGTTTTAAGCCAAGATGCGAAACCCGGAACACTTGCCAGCGATTTTTTTAATATTCAAAGTGATTTTGTCCTTGAGGTTGATTTAACACCTAACCGAATCGACAGTGCGTCACATATTGGTGTGGCGCGAGATCTTGCTGCATTTCTTAGTCAAAAAGAGACCATTAATTACACACGTCCCAGCATAGGTGCTTTCAAAATTGACAATCAAAAACTTCCTGTTTCGGTTGCGATTGAAAATAAGGAAGCATGCCCACGATACAGTGGATTGACGATTTCGGGCGTAACAGTTAAGGAATCTCCCGAATGGCTGAAAAACAGGCTCAAGGCGATTGGTCAGAATCCGATCAATAACATCGTCGATATAACCAACTATATACTCAACGAAACAGGTCAGCCACTTCATGCTTTCGATGCTGCAGCAATTATAGGTGGACAGGTGATTGTGAAAACTCTTCCTGCCGGAACTAAATTTGTAACGCTTGATGGCGTTGAAAGAGAGTTGTCCGACAAAGATCTGATGATTTGCAATGCAGAAGAAGCAATGTGCATTGGAGGAGTCTTCGGTGGACTTCATTCAGGCGTTAAAGAGAGCACAACCAGTATTTTTCTCGAGAGTGCTTACTTCAATCCTGTTTATATACGTAAAACTGCGCGTCGTCATGGTTTAAATACCGATGCGTCGTTCCGTTTCGAGCGTGGAGTTGATCCAAACGGCACCTTATATTCATTAAAACGGGCTGCACTTCTCATCAAGGAGATTGCCGGCGGTACAATATCTTCGGATGTTGTCGACATCATTGCCGATCCTTCAATACAGGAATTCTTTCCTGTGGAGGTTTCCTATTCGAATATCAACCGCCTTATTGGAAAAGAGATCCCGCAGGAGACCATTAAAAACATTCTTCGTTCGCTCGAAATTATTATTAACGAAGAGACTGCCGAAGGATTAAGTCTTTCGGTTCCCCCATTCAGGGTCGATGTCAAAAGAGAAGCGGATATAATTGAGGAGATTTTACGCGTTTACGGATACAACAACGTAGCTCCGGGTAAATCGATGAAATCGACCATTCAGCTTGCTCCGCGTCCCGATAAGATGAAATTGCAGAACCTGGTTTCCGAAATATTTACCGCAAGGGGATTTAACGAAATCATGTCGAATTCATTAACAAAATCGGCTTACTACGAAAAGCTTGAATCATTCAAACCCGAAAATACTGTCCTGCTTTTCAATCCGCTTAGTTCCGATCTCAACGGAATGCGCCAGACACTCCTTTTCGGAGGACTTGAAGCCATTAACCGCAATACCAACTTCCGTAATGCCGATCTTCGTCTTTACGAATTCGGGAATGTTTATCATTTCGACGGAAGTAAGACCTATAATCATCCGGTAAAAAATTATAGCGAAGAAGAACATATCGGAATATGGATTACAGGCAAAAAAGAGACCGAAAACTGGAAGGCAAAAGAAGAGCCGACCTCTTTCTTCACTTTGAAGGCCAACGTCGAAAATATCCTCGCAAAGCTTGGCGTTAAAGTTGAAAATTGTACGATCGAAACGATATCGAACGATATTTTTTCTGAAGGTCTTGAATACCGTTTGAATAATGTGGTGATCGGTCAGATCGGATATGTAAACAGTAAGATTCTCAAAAATCTTGACATCAGTGCCGATGTATTTTATGGCGATCTTCGCTGGACGGCAATATTAAAAGCCATCAAAAACTACAAAGCCACTTATACACCACTTCTTAAATATCCGGAAGTAAAACGCGACCTTGCTTTGCTTATTGATAAGGATGTGCAGTTCAGCACCATTAAAGCGCTTGCCTTCAGAGCCGAAAGGCAAATTCTGCGCAGTGTGAATATCTTCGACGTTTACGAAGGCTCGAACCTTCCCGAAGGAAAGAAATCATACGCTGTAAGCTTTATCCTTCAGGATGAAGAAAAGACGCTGAACGAAAAACAGATCGAAAAAACAATGAGCCGGTTGATCAACGTTTACGAACGTGAAGTCGGGGCACAAATAAGATAAGCGTTAAGCATTTAATAACCGAAGGGGTGAGTGTTTCATTATAAAACATTCACCCCTTCGCTATGAATCGAATTTTTTATAGTGCGTCGATCACCTTTCGCCGGATTCGGGAAGCTTTATTTCAATGTATCGGGAAGCTTTGTATGCGAAAATATAACATCCGAATATTCTCATTACTTATTTGTTTCAGATGAAAGATTTTTAGTACTTTTAATGTTTCATTTCAGCTTCTTATTAAAACTATTTTTCAACTAATTCATATCAAATATTATGAGTACAACACAATCCAGAAGGAATTTCTTAAAGGTTTCAGCAACTGGTGCTTTGGGAGCACTCGTTCTTTCGCAGTATGCTTTTAAGTCGGCCCCCGCCGATCCCAAAACTTTCGGTATTGGTCTTCAATTATATACCATCCGCGATGCCATGATGAAAGATGTTCCCGGGTCGCTGAAGAAGGTTGCGGATCTTGGATATAAAAAACTTGAACTTGCAAGCTATGCAAATGGTAAGTTCTATGGTTACGAACCAGCAGAATTTAAAAAGCTGGTAAATGACCTTGGCATGGAAATCCTGAGTAGCCATACGCAGGTTGAAGCTTTAGGCATCACACTCGACAATGCAAAAAAGATGGCCGAAGATCATGCAAAAATCGGTGTTAAGTATTGCATCCAGCCCTGGGTAGTTGAAGAAGCCCGCACAACGATTGACAGTTATAAGAAAATGGCTGCTGAGTGGAATAAAGTAGGTGGCATTATGAAAGAACACAAAATTCAGTTCGGATATCATAACCACAATTTCGAATTTGATACTGTTGAAGGTAAGATTCCTTACTATGATGTCTTTATGGTCGAATTAGATAAAGATCTCGTTACGATGGAACTCGATCTTTTCTGGGCAACTAAAGCAGGACAAAACCCTGTCGAGATGTTTAAGAAATACCCGGGCCGCTTCCAATTGTTCCATGTGAAAGACATGTTCACAAAGGAAGCACCTTTCTACAAACCTTCGGGAAATGACTTTGCTCCTGTTGGTGCTGGTGTTATCAATTTCAAAGAAATTTTGGCAGCCAGAAGTATCGCAGGAAATAAATACCTCATTGTTGAACAGGATTCAACAAAAGATGGCAAACCGTTTGATGCTTTGAAAATCAGCATTACAAACCTTACCACCAAACTCCTGGTATAACAGAGATTTAAATTTATACATCGAGGCTGTCTGAAAATATTTTCAGGCAGCCTCTGCTTTTAAATAAAGAAAGTGCGGATAATGGCAAAGATTGAAATCATAAGGGGTGATATTACCCGACTAAATGTCGACGCAATCGTGAATGCTGCCAATCGTTCTCTTTTAGGAGGCGGAGGTGTTGATGGAGCAATTCACAGGGCAGCAGGTCCGCAACTTCTCGAAGCATGCGAATTACTTAACGGATGTAATACAGGCGATGCAAAAATAACTCCGGGTTTTAGGCTTCCATCAAAGTATGTTATCCACACAGTCGGACCGGTTTGGAAAGATGGGAAGTTCCACGAAAAAGAACTATTAGCCTCATGTTATCGACAGAGTCTCCGAATCGCTTATCAGAACAATATCAAAAATATTGCCTTTCCTAACATCAGCACAGGAGTTTACGGTTTTCCGAAGCAGGAAGCTGCTTCAATTGCGATAGAAACAGTTCAAAACTTCTTAAGCGATCATCCCGAAATAGATAAGGTGATATTTTGCTGCTTCGATGATGAAAATTTCAGTATTTACAATAGACTTATCTCAAATAACATCGTGATTAAAAGAGTTATATCAAAACAAGAAATCCAGATTGTAGCCGACCTGGCATCAATCATCTGGAATGAGTATTATATCCCGATTATCGGACAGGAGCAAGTCGATTACATGGTTCGGACCTTTCAGTCAAGTGAAGTAGTAGAAAAACAGATCAATAACGAGGGTTACGAATATTACTTAATCGAATATCTCTCGAAACCATCGGGATACATCTCGATTAAACTGAAGGGTAAAGAATTATTCCTCAGCAAATTTTATGTTGTGAAGGAAAAAAGAGGAACCGGATTGGGAACAGCGGGATTGAAATTCGTTATCGACAGAGCAAAAGAACTCAATGCAAAAGCGATTACACTCACGGTTAATAAATACAATATCAACAGCATAAAAGCCTACAATAAAATGGGCTTTAAAAATACAGGATCAATTGTCACAGATATCGGAGCGGGCTTTGTAATGGATGACTATACAATGAGTTATGAATTATAAGAGATGAGCTATAAGTTAAGTGCCAGGAATAAAATAATGTCGTATTTCCAAAAGTGGGAAAGGGAAATGGAGTGACGGGGAGAAAGGGTGATAGGGTCATTAAAATAGTCATTGAAAAGGTCATTGGCTTCGCCGTCATTGAAAGCTCATTAGGCATTAAAAATCTTCATTTGAGGATCCGATGCTGATATAGCACTTGATACCAGACTCGGTATGGGCCAAACATAGAGCAAACATAGAGCAGGTACGAGGGAAATATGGAGCAAACCCATCCAGGTTGTTTGTTTCAATTACGATAGAATATGTATTAAAAGTGCACTGCGTTTCGAAAGTCCACAAAGCCCGTATTGGCAAAAGACGACATTTATTTATTCCATTACTTAGGAATTATCAATAGATAAAGTCCCAGATACCTATTCGTAAAAGCTTATTTATGAGCTGTTATGAGAGTATATATGAGTATGTTAAGTCATGACAATTCCTTAGAAACATAAACTAATCAAATAATTCACTTAGGTTGCCAAAATAATCGGATTCCCATCCTTCTACCATATTATCGTAAGCATCATCAGGAATATTGGTTTGGTGAACTTCAACGTTGGTGCCATTCTTATCGGGATGCAACTTAATCGTAACAATAGAGTCAGATTCTTCACCAAAAAACCACTGCTGTACAATTTTCTGATCGGGAACAAACTCCACATTGAGGCCCGAAATCCCGCCATCCCACAATGAGAACTCGCTCCCAGGCTCAGTACTCATCACAGCAGGTTCGCCCGACCAGATTTCGATCATCAGGGGATTGGTAAGTGCATTATATAAATCGGCAGGTGAAGCGTTTAAGCTAAAGTATTTTTTAAAATCTTTCATTTATATCAACAAATTGGTTTTTGCATGGTAAGATAAAGAGAATCGGGACTCATTTCATCTTATATATTAAATCATTCCATTCAAAAATAGATAAAATTGGCGCTATCGCAAAATGTGCGGATAAAAAATGATCATCAACTCTACAAAAGAGAGAATTAACGACTGACTATCGGCAACTTACGTCTACACTAAACTTATTTCTATTCATTCCATTGCCTGATGCCGCTTAGAATCTATAAGATAATCCGATAGTTAGCAGCTCTTTAAATTGCCATTTTGGCGTGCGGCCAATTTCAACTCCATTATTATCAAGAATCGGGAATTTGGTATTGTAATCGTAAATCAACTGTGTCATTACCTTAGCATTAATCAAACGATTGACCCGCATCGTAAGTGCCTGCTCCCATTCAAATGCGAATTTCTGAAAAGTGTACTTGTAATTATTGAAGAACTCACCTTTGGTTTCGTAAGTAATATTCTCACTCAGTTCACGGGTCCAGTTTGCTTTGACGATGATACCTGGTTCCCAAAGTTTTGTTGTTCCGGGTTCCAGCCCATAGGTTGAAGGCACCACAAGTGAAGTGTCATTGATATAAGTGGTTTTGGAGGTGAAAGGAGCAAGGAAGAGTGAGAAGTTCTTATTTGGCTTATAATCAAGACCAATAGACATTGTCAGATATCCCGGAGCCATAAATGCTGAAATTGGTTTTTGCATTTCAGGATAAGTATAGCCCCTTGCAACCTGGGTTCTGAAGTTGGCTTCAGCAGAATAAAACCATTTTTTAAAAGCAGAATAGCCAAAACGGCTTTGAAACTCAATTTTATCATCATTCTTTTCTAAGCCCCTCGTCTGGGACTTACTAATTCCATACCGAAATTCACCGCTGTTTTCCCATTTGACTTTATCTTTTGAGTAATTTGCATTGTACTTACTCATAATCAATAGCGTCATTGCGCTCTCCCCTCCTTTTGCCCAGTTCGATAATGAAGTCTGGGTAAACCCTACCGAGCCATTTCCGATAAGTGTCCATGCCGGATATACTATTTTGTTGAGATTTACCTTGTGCAATCGCTTATCAGGAGCCATAGGCTCAAAAGTAACAGTTCGGTTTTGAGTTTCGCCAAACCTTGTTAGTTTTATTCCATCGTCAATCACCAGTTTTAATTCGCCCTTCCCTCTGCTGATCAACACCATACTAAGTGAATCGTTCTGAGCATTTTTAAGAAACATCCGGATCGGCTTCATTTGGTGATTGGCCGTCCATAATTCAGTTTTTTCGTCTTTTAAATTGAACAGCCGGACCAACGAAGAATCAGCCTCTGCATGAACTTTAAGATAGCGTAACGCGATACGCAGCGAATCGTTAACAGTGCTGACTGCTTTATCATTATACTCAGCTAATATCCGATAGTTGTGTGCTTCGGCCGACCTCTTAAAGGCCATAATTCTCAAATCCGACTGATCAGAAATGTATTTACTTCGATATGAAAAAATCACTCTTTCACGCCAACAGTTTCTCACCGAATCATTGTATTCCGTTCGGTATACCCCGAAGAGTTGAAAGCGAGCCGAGTCCATTGCTGATCCTGTCATATCGGATGGAAACTTCATCGCAGAAATCCGGTTATTCATATTCGCGACAAATTCAGGTGGCAGCTGATTTTGTTTCATTCCCCACAGTATTTCAGGATTTCCGTCAGGGACATAAGGTGCTTTAGAAAGCTCATTCTCCAGTATCACCATCGGAACAACGATCTTAGTAATATTCAGACTATCAAGCACTTTTTTTCGAATAGCTTCAATTCCTCTCCCAATCTCTTCTTCCGTAAGGTAACCTTTTATTCCCTTGACGTTACGAATATCCTGTGGACGTCGGTCAAGCAGATAGCCTACTTTATCATTGCTTAATAATCGTTGAATATCAACCATCGCAGTATCCAAAGGATCATTTTCCGCATAATTTAGCACACCCTGAATTGGTTTCTTGTAAAGACCATCGGTGAAGTACCATTCACCAGCAGAATAGAGCAATTTATTAAGATAATCAACACTCCATTTCAGCGAATCTCCAATTTGGTTTCCGGGAGCCATCTCCCCTTGCGGAATCAGTCTATTTAGGTTTACAGCCAGCAATTTTTCGGAGCAAAATGCTATCGAAATGATAATAAATAATAGAATTGCAGTTTTTCTGATCATCATTAACATCTTTATGATTTCTACTATGCAAAAATAGACAAAAGGGACCTATATTTGAAACCTTAAACTGAAGTTGGGGTTTTATCCAATCAGCTAATAAGCTTTTTACATTTAATCGATGGCTAAACGGTATACTTTCTTTTTGATTTTCATATTCTTGGCTCATTTCAACAGTAATGCACAACAGAACAATTATTTCTTCGATTTAACAGGAGGAATCGGAAGATTAATTCCACATCATCCCGAATTGGAGCATTTCGCCGGCCCTGTTTCACTTTTCAACGCTAGGATTGGCTTAAAAACGCCTGGACAAAAAGAGTGGCAGCGGGTTTATAATTACCCGGAAATAGGATTAGGTTTATCTCACAATTATTTAACCAGCAAATCATTAGGAAATCCAACAGCCATTTATTCCTTTATGAATCTGCCATTGCTACCTTCCACAAAATTCAAAATCAATCTGGGAATTAATCTTGGATTTGCGTGGGGAATTAATCCATACAGTGAACAAAATCAGGAAAATGTTGCAATCGGCTCTAAATGTTCTGCTTATGCCTCATTAAATATCAATACTTCCTTCAGAATCAGCGAAAATTTTGAGTTCCTGCTTTCTGCCGGAGGGTATCACTATTCGAACGGGAATACGAACAAACCCAACAAAGGACTCAACATGGCGGGAGCTGAAACCGGATTTCGCTATTCCCTCCCGAAATCCGTGACAGAAATCAATACCGAACCGATTACTCCCATAGAAAAAAATTCATCGGTCATGTTATTCGGAGCCTGGGGCACAAAAAAGGAGGCCACTCACAGTCCCCGATATTCTGCCGGATCTTTAAATGCAGGCTATTACCGAACTATAAGTCACAAAAGCCGATTAAGCGCAGGAGTCGATCTGTTTTATGACGAGGGCACTATCTTTTATACTCAAAAAGAAAACAAACTTAAAAATGAACTGGCCTCCGGGATTTTTGGAGGACACGAACTCACCTTCTCAAAACTATCAATCGTCACACAAATAGGAGTTTACATTAAAAATCCAGATCCAAGAGATCCTTTTTACTATGAGCGTCTCGGATTACGCTATATTATTGCAAAAAGGATTATACCATCATTATCTATCAAAGCGCATAAACTTAAAGTCGATTTTGTAGAATGTGGATTAGGTTTTGTTCTTTGGAAAACATGAAGATGAGTTGATCGCATTGATTTACAATGCCCGAATACATAATCATCTTTTCGCTCTCATTCTCCATTTGCCTTTCTGATCAAAAACTTCTGCAGGCCCGCCGAAAGAACCCTCTTATTTAAGAATGCATAATAAAATGGATTTGAACACGGATGCCGGTTTCATGGAGATCAGGAAATACAGGTTATGGAATACTAAATACCCATGAAATTGTCACCAGAGGAAGGAGCCCGAAGTTGGTACGAGGAAGGTACAGAGTTGGTACGGACCAGGTACGGAGGAAGTGGAACGCCTTTATCGATAAGGTAAAGATAGTGAGGATTGGGATCATCCAGATTAATTTAAACTGAGAGGCCGCCAGAGGCCATGAGAGGCCACGCAAGATTTAACCAAAATAACCAGACAATTGACTTTAGTGATAAATTAAAACCTCTTCCCCAAAGCACCAAAGAGAAGGTTGTTTGTATCAATTTATAACTTCCCCATAAAACGATCACCGGAAAAAGGAGTCCGATTCTGATATGACGAAGGTATGAAGTTGGTATGAACCAAATATGACGGAAACGGGGCGCCTTAAT
>JAATGF010000129.1 GCA_015654795.1 Bacteroidales bacterium | reverse complement strand
TACCTGACTGCGGTTAATGGTTCCCTATTGTACATCACCGCACGTGTTGAAATACTTCTTCTTCCTGAAGATGTGATAACTGTTGTTCTCAATTCTCTCTTCTCACCCAGAGGAATATTGAAAGTTAAAGGAGAAGCATATTCCCAATCAGTATCAACAGGATTACGTCCATTTAGTGTATAGTAAATTCGTGCACCGGGAATAAAGGTTTTAGGCTCAAATGTGAATTGAGAACCAATCATAAACGTATCAATTGCTTCTAATGCAGGTGGAACTCTGAAGTTATATCCTTTTTTTTCTATCCGGGCAAGAGCTTTCAGCATACACCCAAACAGAAAACCGATTGTAACCTCTTAAATCTTCGCCTTGTAAAGGCCTTATCATTTCAGCAAAAGCGTAGCTACGATTGGTAGGATTTTTTACGCTAAGTGATGCAGGTGTTTTAAGCAAAATACTTCCTGTATTAGATCTTGTTATGTTATGGGCTATCTGTATGGTGCCAGGGCCACTGGTTTTTAATGCATTAAAATCATCGGACAGCGGCAATATCCTTGATTGTTCAACCTTCTTTTGGGCCCATCTTGTTAGTCCTGCATCGGTTGAGTCCACTTTCATCACCTTCCTAAGATGCTGACTTTGTTCCAGTTGTTTAAGAAAAGCCGTGTTCTGAGCATACATTATATTGGTAAATAATGTCACCTTAAGCAACATGGCAACAGTTGCCTTGAATTGTCGGTGTAAATTGATTTTCATAATTGGCTATCAAGATTAAGTAATAAGAATAAATAGATTAAGAATAAATAGATGTTGCATTTCCAAACACAAAATCCACAAGTAAATTGTATCAATATCATAAAAATTTTGATTTCGTATCCATTCTCCCGTTGCTCAAAATATACTTTCATACTACTAACTTCTGTATCTGTGCAATGTTTGAGTAAGGTTGCTGTAACAAATAATACATAAACCTTACTCAAACCAAACCTTACTTAAAATACGAAGTTGGCATGACAAAAGTAAAAAGAAGATGAAATGCGACATCTTAACCTTTCTAATTACTTATTTAAGAGTAACTCCGTACAGCGATGATCTTGCTGTAATAAATAATGTCTTCCCATCTTTACCTCCAAATTGAATTGAGGCTGGGCGTTCAGGTACTTCAATCTTTCCTGTCTTCTTTCCATCTTTGTCGAAAACATAGACATGACCATCAGCCACATAAACATTTCCTTTACTGTCTACTGCAGAACCAAATTCTGCTTGTTCAATAAAATATTGAAGGTTCGAAAGTTTCCCGTCAGAGGAAACATCCATTTTAACCATTCTTTTATCGTATTCATCGGCTGCATAAAAAGGTTTACCAGGATAAGCCTCAAGTAGTGATGAGGAACGTGCCAGATCGTAACATTCAGGAATAATGGTTACACTATCAGGTGCAACAAAACAATTTTCAGTTACTAATACCGATATATTATTGAAATCATGATAATCTCTCCACCTGTTAGATGGATACAGTGCCTTTGCTATGTTTTTGACCGATCCCATCGGAACTCTTTGCAAAAGCTGAATTGTTTCTTCTGGCTTTTCCGGATTTATCGAATATGCCCAAGTTGCAAATCCTGAATTACCCCAATGACTATAGCTCGTTCCTGCGGCATCGGACAGAACCGGGACAGTTTCCTGAATACCATTGATTTTATATCCTGGCTGAGGATTATACTTGAACACAACCAACAGATTGTCTTTGGTATCGCAGCCAAGCGATAGTGGCTCCCACGGAAAATCAGCAACCATGGATATTGTACTTGTTTCAACACTCCATTTGTATATCCGTCGCATACGTTGTTCACAGAAATAGATATTCCCTTTACTATCGCGCGTAAGTCCTTCGGTAAATTCGAAACCAGTAGCAAGCCTCTCAACTTTACCTTTCTCATTTGCCAGAGGAGTCTGCCGTGCTTCTTTACCTGTAATGTAAAGTCGAGTAAATTCCCATGGTCGGACTTCTATGCCGGTATTTATGTCATAAACAGGCATATCTGTGGTAAATCTCACCTGCGCAAAATTGTGTACATTAAGAAACTCGATATCCTTGCAATTCCATGTTCTGACAGAATAAGGATACGGCGTTACCAACCGGATGACACGGAATAAATAAAGATTTGCGAATACGATATTACTGCACTTTTCCAATTCAATCGGTTGGCAGTTCTGACTTTCTCGGGATTCTTCTTCGCATTGGAATGCATAGACCTTCCAGTTCGATACGTTTTTGAAACGGGCTTCATTTCGAACATGATGTTCGATTGACATGGCATAAATACGCCCTTCTGTCGATGTATTGCTCACATAAACACCGTTTGCACTATAAGTGCTGGCAGTCCATATATCTTTAAATGTACCTCCGCCTCCGTTAGTAATCCACAGGCTCCAGTATTGGTTGTCCCAGGCTTTATCAATGCCAGGGATTGTAACAGGCTCAGTGGGTGTACTGATCTTTGGTCCCTGATTGGCTTGCCCAGGGAGGCGCTGAACTTGAGGGCCGCGGGTCATTGAGCCATGACCGCCAACAAATTTCACGTCATTCATGTACGAATCCTTTCCTGCCATCCATTTGCAACCTACTGCACGATAATTATAAGCACCCGTATTGATGCCAATACCTGACAAAATTGTTTTTCCACCCTGAGGGACTTCGATCAATGGTACCGGAGAACCAAATCCACTGAATGCTGGAGTGCTTTCAAGAAGCATTATTTGTGTGGCTATCGGATTTAAGCCAATCATGCAGGTGTTTGTCTTCAGTGTAATGGTTTGTGAAACAACATACCATCCCTGAGGCACGTAAATGTTGGGATACTTTTCAATGGCGTCCAGAAATACTTTAGTGTCATTGGTTGTTCCATCACCCTTTGCACCAAGATCACGGATATTTATCCACGTATTTACTGACGGAAATTCAGGAATATCTTTAAGTGCTGGTGCAGGCAATGCGTTAAGCGGCTGAAGATCGGCAACTGTTTTAACCTCAGGGTCGGCAGCCATGTTTTCAATATGGGCGCCGTGCGTGTAGTTTTTCACTTTATAAAGGTTGCCAATACCTAGAGTTTGAGTATTGCTTCGCCTGTATTTGATCAGGGCAGGGACTTTGCGGCAATCAATATTACGAAGGCTTATCTGGTTGCAATAGTTATTTTCATTGCTGATTATCAACGCTGTTTCGCTAACATTATCGAAAAGACAATCTTCCATAAAGATCTTATCTTCATAGTTAGTGTCAATATCGATCACTACAGGCACATTTTTAGCCTGCAAGCGAACGATTGTTAAACCACCTTCCTGGCTTTTGATGGCTGCTTTACGTTGACCTTCAAAATATGTGTCCGTCATCATCATCTGCCATCCCGGTGATGTCTTAGTGGTATAAATACCATAGTCGCCACCATAAAACCGGACATCTTCCATTTCGTTACCTACGTCGAAAATTCCGGCTTTACCATTTCCGATGCGAATATCGCAATGGGAAATAAAACTATGCTGGGCAAAATGAGTTCTTAGGGCAACTGCTGACGGATTACCTTCATCAATTTTAAGGTCGATATTTGATAAGGCACTATAGAAGGTGCCGGCACTCGCATCTCTGACCGACTTTTCTGACTCAACAATACCACTTGTGAACCAAAACATATATTTGGCAATACCCTTATCATTCGGATCAGGAGTTTGGAACCCGGGAGAGCTTTTTGCCAAGACGATAACTGGTCGTTTCTCCCCATATCCGATTAAGCGTACAGCATTTGGAATATAGATTGTTTTCGAAATCATATATGTTCCTTCAGGAATAAATACAATCCCGAAGTTCTTCTCTTTTTTTACCTGATTAATAGCTTTCTGTAATTCGTCGGAAACATCTTTTTTGCCATTTGCTTGTATATCGAATTTATCAGGCGTGAAATAGACTGCTTCCGGGTCGTTTAGCTTTTGCTTATAAAAAGACAAACTTTGAACGTTTGCTGCACTGAGCATCGAAATCGAGCAGGCAAGAATAAAGTAGAATAATAAGGTTCTTTTTAACATTGTTGTAGTTTTTTTGATGTAAAAAGGGAAATTTGCTGTTCCAACCTTGTTCTTTCCATCAAAGGCAGAACAAAAGAGACAGTATTCCCCTGTCGTCGTCGGTGATTTGAAATTCAACTCTCCGTTTCTATCTGATATAACATTAAAACTATTTGCCAGAGAATTTAGTTTGAACTGTGTAAACCGAAGTGCTCTTTTCTCCTGATACGTGTGCAAAATTTAGACTACATAAAGCCAGAAATGTTATAGTCAGAATAATACATTTTTTGGTTTCCATAAAAAAATTATGGGGTAGAGATAGATGTGTTTAAATGTTATTTGCTTGAAATTAAGTGTATCCAATTTTGTACACAAGTAAGGGAAGCTATTTATTTCGGCCTAAACTGAAGTTCGCCTCCCTTTTGTTCTTTTTCAATACTCTTTATAATAAAATAGTGTTTTTTATAAAATGCTCACATTTTCACCTAAAAAGTATCAACTACCAGTTCAGCCCATCAGGAACTGCGCCGTACCCCTTGGCTCTTTTGGGAGTTTTTGTTACCGGTTCTAATTCACCTGCGTGAATTTTATAAAGTCTTTTGGCTGTTTCAATCATAGCCTCAACCTGATCGGTATAAGGTTGGTCGGTAACATCCACTATCCCGCAATTATAATTTTCACCATCAGAAGAACGACCGGTATTTGGTTGGTCGCCCCACTGGAAATATGCAGTTCCAATAAGCGCCGGGTGTGTGTATCCATTTTCAGCATAGTATCTGTAGGCAACGCCTCTTTCCTTTTGGTCATCGACCTGCCATAACGATTGCGCCATTCCCCGGTCAACGGTTCCAAAGTGGAATTCTCCAATGATCATGGGCAGGTCAATTCTGTTCATTATATAATCCATGTACTCTTTTTTGGGTGTAAGCGAATAGCTGTTAAAACTGTAAACATCGTAAACATCTTTGCAAATATCGAGTATTTCGTCAGCGGGAGCTTTATCGCCGCCAAACCTTGATCCGATATGCAAATGCTTTGGGTCATATTTTTTCAGCGCTTTGTCAACTGTTACGAGGAAAATCCTCAGAGTTTGATAAGCAAACTGTTCGCGGCGTTTGGGTGTATCGCCCTGAGCCAAATAATCATTAATAGCTTTTTTGAAATATTCATCGCCTTTTTCCTGAACAAGGTTGGACAACCGTATTTCCTGTCCAATCCATGCCGGTTCATTCCCTGTAAACCACCCTATGAGCCATGGATTTTCTTTAAAAGATTCAACTTGTTCCCTCACTGATTTTTCAACATTTTCGGCAAACCCGGGAGCATAAACATTGGGTAATCCCATAACTCCCATGTTAGTCTCAAGATTGCGAAGCTGAAGCATAAAAGGTTTTTGATTCATTCTTATAATATCTATATCGGACCAGTTAGCGATGGTATTGACACCCCAGGCATCCATGCGCTTAATTACCATTTCTTTTGATTTTTCGGACCAATTATCGCCATACCTTCGGAGCTGGTTCCATATTCCGTATGAGTTATTATCTTTCCGTGATCCAATTTCTTTTGGTGGAAGTTCTTCATAAACCCCCTTACGGTTGTCTACCATTTTGGTTTGTGTTCCACTGCCGGCACTGATGCAATCAGCACCTACTGAGAGGAAGAGGTGTCCTTCAGGGTCAACAAACCACCATTTTCCATCAATTTTCTGAGTCCTGAAATAACCTGTAGCCTTCACCTGCGTGTTAAGGTAACCGCCATATTTCGAATAATTGAAATTCCCCGGTTTAATGGTTTTATCTTCTTTTGCCCAGGCCGATTTTAATTCAGTTAAAGAATGAGCTTTGCCTTGGTAATCGCCGAGGTTCCATTGACCTAATTTATCGATTAAAGGCTTTGTTCCCAAATACACATCACCCGGATCTTCTTCTGTGAGGCTAATCGCCCTGATCTCAATTGTGGGATTGCCAATGGGCGCATACATCCTGAAACTAATTGAATCAACTCCATTTAGCGGGCCGCGTTCGGCATCGCCTAAATTAAACCAGCCCATGTTTCCCGGAATATTATTTAACGAAGCCAAGTCATGCGAAGGACGCGGTTTTTCGCGGTACAGGCGCAGAGGTACAGCCAACCTTGCCCACGCACCAACTGCGTATGGCATTATTCGGAGTTCATCATATCCCCAATTTGTATTAAATCCGATCTGGAAACGCTGGGGTGAAGATGGGCGTAATTCAAGTACAAGAAAATTATATCTATCCCATTTGTCAGGAAAACCGAGGTCTTTAACTGCGAACTTCTTGCCAGCAACTTCATATTTGCTGTTAAAGATAATTTTAAAAGGCACTTTTGAATTCATCTGTGCTATCGATGGACTATAAAGAAAAACACATAATACAGGTATCAGTAAATACTTATTCATTATATATGGTTATTACAGTGATTTAATTCTTACTATTTAAAATTCCAAAAAACATTGCGTTTCAGATTCTTCCAATCCGGTATTCTCCCATTAAGTACAGGGGAATACCGGATTTAACTATTCAGAATGAATCAAAATGAAATTTGCTCCATACATGGCCTGGGTTTAGTTTCAATGAACTTAGAAATTCAGCTTTGGCACCTTTAAAATCGCCTAATCCTTCAATGGCCAAGCCTATTCTATAATGTTTTTCAGCCAGCAGTTTATCTTCTGATTTTCCGTCTCCAAACTGCGCAAAAAACTGGTTGTCATTATTATTACTATTTAACCCTTTCAGCATCATTTCGAATTTTTGTTTTGCCTCGTTAAGTTTGCCTAATTTTTGAAGTGCCATCCCTTCGTAGTAGGCAAATTCCAATGCAGAGTGTTTGTCTTCGACCTTAACGGCCAGTACATCCTCAAAGTACTGTTTAGCTTCCTGCTCGCTACCCATTTTTGCATAAGTAAGCCCGATTAAATATTTCGACTGAGCAATCCTGATACGGCCACTCAGCCCGATAGGATACGACAAACATTTTTTAAAATCGGCTAATGCAGCATTATATTTTTTTCTGCTAAGATAATTCAGACCTCTAAGCATAAAAGCATCCATATAGGTCTGCTGCATTTCAACACTGCCTTCAAATTCTGCAATCCGGTTGTTATTAAAGATATCGATTGCTTCCTGAAATTTCCCGTATTCAACAGTTCGGGTTGCAAAACGCAACAAGGTTTCAGATCGTTTCCTGGCAGTTTCACTGTTTTGTTTTAGTAACTCATATTTTTCTTTTGGTGAAACTTTATTGATATCATTTAACTTATCCATTTCAAATAAGAGCCTGGGATCTTTATTGTTACAGTTTACAGCTTTTTTCATGCTTTCCAAGGCTTTCGCATTGTCATGTAGAACTTCCTGGTAAGCAATGCCTAAATTTCGGTGAACGATATAAAATGTGTTGTCCAGTGCCGCTGATTTTTCCCATTCGAGGATCGCTTTTTGCGGTTGAAGCTCATACAAAAGATTCCCTAAATAATAGGGAGCATGGGCATCGGCTGGGTTTAAGTCCATCGCATTATGCAGCACTGAAACAGACTCTTCCCTGAATGGGAAACAATAGGTATCAGGTTTTTTATTTGCCGCAATGTAATAGTTTAAAGCCTTAGCCTGATCGCCTGTTTTATACCAGTAATAACCCAGATAATAATAAATCATTGGGAATTTGCTTCCCGCTTTTTCCATTCGGCTCAGTATATCAATTGCTTCTGTATAAAAGCCACAATTACCATAGTCAGTCGCCAGTTCAAGGTAAGATTGTTCTTCATTGCGCATGAGGTGTATTAATTCATTCAGTTTTTCAGAGGCAGCATTTTCCTTACCTGCTTTTTTATCAATGAGGTATAATTCATTTAAGGCTTGATGGTTAATGATAAAAGTATCGATAGATGCCTGCGCCTGGCTTTCAGCACTTCTAAGATTATTCAGGTGCCGCAAGACAACTGCTTTTAAATTCAGCGCTTTTATATTATTTACATTGGTCGAAAGAGACCTATCAAGATGATCCAATGCTGTAGTAAAATCGCCTTTCCGGCAATCCATTTCAGCTAATTGATAATAGGAGGCCGTGTGCCAAGCGCTGCTCCAGCTTGCGTTGTAAAAATTATCATAAGCCTCTTTATCTTTCCCAAGTGCCCTAAGCGCTATACCTAAATAATACAAAGCCTCGCCATCTTTTGGTCGGGTATAATTTGATGTGATACGACCTACTGCAACCTGTAAATATTTTTCTGCGGTTTCCCAGTCATAGTTTTTAATGCTTAGAATTCCCAGCTGAGTATTCACACTATAATTACCTGGATCGCGCAACAAAGCTTCCCGGTAATATGGCATCGGATCGACTGAAGCATTATAGAATTGATTTAACCGGAGGCCTGTCATGTACAACTCTTCCACCGTTTTAATATCTTTTGGATCTGCCAGAGGTTCCAGTACTTTCGGTTTGGGTTGCTTTTCTGTGCGGTATTCAGCAGGGGCATAAGTTAAAACGGTCTCCCCGCTGGCACTGGATAAAACTAAATCCAGATCATATTCCCCGGTTCCTTGCAGCAGAGGTACGTCAACCTTAAACGGTTCTGCCGGACTGATATTAATTACCTGTTCGAGAACAGTTTGCCCTTTCGCAGTTAAGACGACCTTTGCCTGTTTGTATGGAGTAGTAGTGTTAATCCTCACCATTGCCTTGCCTGCATTATTGATTTCAAGGTTCAGCGCTCCTTTTCTGCTGGCGTACTTTAGACCACCCAGTTCTCGCATCGGAAACCAAACCATTTTACCAGCTTTGGTTTCGTAAGGTTGTAGCCAACTGTAATCAGGCTGATTGTCAGTGTAGAAACCAGCCATCAATTCAATGTAACGACCATCGTTATCGGTTAGTCCTTTGTTGATTTTTCGGCCTGCATCGTTATTTCCGTCGGCCCAGTATTTCATCCCCGGACAAACATAGTGGTTTCCGACCCAAACAGTCCCTGCATCTTTGCCATGGTCGTAACCCCCAAAATAATCTTCCTGAGGATTCCAGGAGAAAAACGAAGACGGCACTCTGGTATTCTTCCAATAGCTTAAGTCTAATCCAGTGTAATCGTAATTGTTAAACCAGCTGTCCGCAACGGGCCATGAAGTCATATCACGTTTAGCGTGATAAGTAACATATTGAACAGATGGTGGAAAAATAACCTGATACGAAGAATCGGCGTGAACCGCAGGATTTGCCCAGAATAAAAAAGAATTTGAGATAGCCGTTCGGTTGATGGGCAAGATAGTTAATTCAACAATAGATGAGTGCGGATAAACAGTATATCCGGTTAAGATACTCATACGGTGACGTCGGTCGGTGTTTGCAATCCAAATTGTTTTACTGCTATCGGGGTGCTCTTCTATTTTATAATCCATTGGTTCAACCGTGTTGGGGCCATGATGGTGGGGGAATCCCCATGCAAGGCTTCCCGAAATCCAGTTTCCGGTCATCCCGATTAAAGATGGTTTGACTACATGGTTGCGATAAAACCAGTTGTAATTATTGGTTTTATCAATGGCATAGTAAACTCGCCCTCCTAATTCGGGGACTATGCCAAGTTCGATAAATTCATTTTCTACCTGAATAATTTGATAATCTACATCCGTTTTATTGTTAGTCAGATTATCGTCCATGGGATAAGGGTATACCCTGCGTTGAACGCCCTGATGGCTTTTACCTTCGTAAAACCTGGGCATCGGATTGGGCAAGTCATTTTTATAAGTTGGAATAGAAATCGTTTTTTCCTGAATGACCACTTGTGCAAAAAGATTAGGAGCCAGAAATAAAACACCAACTAATAAGCATAATGACAATGAAATTGTTTTTTGATATTGATGTTTTTTCATTGAGTTTTTATCTTAATAATCTTGTACTTAAGTATCTTCTAATATATACCCTTGGAGTATATATTAGAAGACTGTATACATTTCAAAGTGAAGAAATACTATTACAAGTTTGGATCAAGCTGTAAATCATGTTCAGGAATTGGGAACAGATAACATGCCTCAGTAATATTACTATCGAAAGGCTGATTATCGAGAGGACTCCTTTTGGCAAATACTTCAGCAACCTTTTCGAGGCGTACCATATCAAACCACCTGACACGTTCGCCACACAATTCCCAAGCGCGTTCATTAACAGTCGCATTAGTAAATTCTTCCGTTGACAAACCTGAATATAAAGGCAATTCAGCTCTTTGTCTGATTGCATTCAGGCATTCGTACGCCAATGCATCAGGACCTCCTGAGCGTGCTTTTGCTTCAGCATATGTAAGAATAGTTTGAGTATAACGAAGCATAGGCATAGGTAATGAAGAATAGTATGAATAGTAATTAGCAACATTTTCATTTTTCATCAGCTTTTTATAATATGGTCGTTTGTACTGAAGTTCCTGCCATGTTAATACTTTCCCTGCCTGAGTTTTTACAGTAGTTGCAAAAGTAGCGTCTTTCCTGGGTCCAGCCGGAAATTCATTAAAGAACGTCAATTCTGAAAATACAACGTCCCAACCGCCCAGTTCTCCTGGATAAGCCCAAAAGCCGTACGTTGCATTGATTGAATTGCCAGCATTTGAGTTGCATGGAATGACAAACTCAAGTTCCGCATTTATCTCCGATTTGGTTTCGTCGTTTTCGTACAATTGGGTATAAGTCGAAACCAGGTCAAATCCGTAACTGGCCCGGGCGTCAATTACCTCTTTTGCTTTGGCCGCAGCCATTGCATACTTCGATTGGTCTTTCAGGGGCCATCCGGCTTCGTGCAGATATACTTCGGCGAGCAAGGCTTTGGCACTACCAATATTTGGACGGCCATCGTCACGTTTGGTATTCGAAAGCATTACTTCAGCTTGTCCAAGATCCTTCTCAATTTGCTGATAAATTTCACTGACACCAGATTTAGTTATTTTCAACATATCAGGAGTAAAATTCGCAGTTAATATCAAAGGGACGCCGCCATAGCACCTAGCCAACCAAAAATAACTGAAGGCTCTGAGAAAATATGCTTCTCCGGCCATAATTTTTATGGTAGCCGCATCGCCTTGAGTTTTTTCGTAATTCAGAATAATGTTATTCGCACCCTGAATGGTTTTGTAGCAACTCCAAAATACAGTAGGAGAACTTGTATTGGTTGATTTTACACCAAGGCGGTCGTACTCCGCAGTGTTTCCAGTTCCGGGAGGGCAGGTTAAATCATCGCCACCCAGCGTCATTTCAGTGGCCCAGCCATTATTAAATCCGTAGGTCCAACAGTTGGCCAATCCTCTGTAAGCTCCGGTCAAAGCTGATTCCAATCCAACTTGAGATGTTAAAATATCTTCGCCTAAAACCTTTCCTCTCAAATCTTCATCAAGAAAATTTGAACATCCTGCATTTATAAGCATCATAGCAGAAAAAATGGCTAAGTATAATGTTTTTTTCATTTCTATTCGTATTAGTTTTGTCAATTAAAATGTAACATCTAACCCTATAGTATAGGTTCTTGAATTAGGATATGATCCATAATCAAGACTCTGGTTGACGTCAGACCCGCCGCCACCGACATTACTTGATTCCGGATCGATACCTTTGTACTTTGTAAAAGTGAGTAGATTAGTTCCACTTACGTAAATTTTAAGGTTGCTTATATTCTTCAGTTTTAAGTTATACCCTATGCTTAAGTTCTTCAATCTTACGAAACTGCCATCTTCAAGGAACATGGTCGATTGAGGCTGAATTAAACTGGATGGACTAAAAGCCGGCAAGTAGGCAGTTTCATTAACTCCTGGTATATAACGCTCTTTGATTTCAGAGAGCGAAGCCTGTCTTGCGTCACGTGCAGCCATCAGGTTCATAGCACGGGTGTAGTTTTGTTTATCGATTCCGAATACACCCTGAAAGAACATGTTGATGACAAATCTTTTAATATTGATGATATTATTCCAGCCTAATGTAGTTGTTGGCAAACCGCAGCCAATAATCTGATAATCATCACCGTTAATTACGTTATCTTTCTTTAGATCTTCGTAGCGTGCATCGCCTGGCTTCTGGCCAAATTTGGCTGCCTCCGCTGCTTCTTCCGGTCTCCATGGCCCTAAATATTTTAATCCCCAGAAAGATCCGAGTGGACTTCCTACAGCATAAACAAATTCTGCCGGACCGTTAAGACCATTTAGATTAGGTTGAGAAAATATTTGTTTTTCACCTCCTAAGTCCATAACTAAATTTTTAACTTTTGATAAATTCAGATCGCTTTTCCAAGTAATAGCATCCGACTTAATGATAGTCGCTCCGATAGATGCTTCCCATCCTTTGTTCCTGATTTTACCAACATTTGAGGTAATGCTTCCTCCTCCCGCATAATAAGGTACCGATTGGTTCAATAAAAGATCCCGGGTATCCTTAACGAAGTAGTCAAATTCAAAATTCAATCTTCCATTAAAAAACCCTGTTTCAAAACCTAAATCTTTCTGTTCTGTGGTTTCCCACTTCAGGTTAAGGTTGCCAGGATTTCCAATCTGGATACCAGTAGTCCTGTCGCCTGTTGTAAAAGCGTAGTAGATACTGGTATCATAAGTTGACAGAGTTGCATATGGGGCTATAGCCTGGCTGCCTGTTAATCCCCAGCTAGCCCTAAGTTTCAATTTGCTGAATATGTCTAAATCAGAAATAAATGACTCATTAGCCATGTTCCATGCAAGTGCCATTGAGGGGAATGTACTGAATTTATGGCCAGGGGCAAATTTGGAAGAACCGTCAGTCCTGGCAGAAACTGTAAGCAGGTAACGATCCATTAGAGAATAGTTAATACGACCCAGATAGGATAACAATGTCCATTTTGTAAAATCTGAACCAACTGAATACGACTCGGCCTGAGCCATGTTATCATATTTCAAATCTGCAAATTTTAGTTTTGAAGCAGCGGCGCCTACATAATTATCTGTATATTCCTGAGTTTCAAAAACAGCCACGGCATTAATTTTATGAATACTTCCAATTGTCTTCTCATACGACAATTGTGATGTTGTTTGTATATTAATGGTTTTGTTGTTATCAATAGACGCACTAGGATCATAATTTGATGCATAGTTCCCGGTAAAATTTTTAATTGTCCTGAAAGACAAATCAGCCCCAGCCTGAAGGTCTAATGATAATCCTTTAATTATTTCATATTTGGCACCACCGACCAAATTCGCAAATGTCCTTTCGTTCCTGTTTTCTGTGTCATAAATGATAGCAAGGGGATTTGTTTTTATAGAGCCAACCGGGTCGCTTATAAGATAACCGCCTTGGCTGTCATATGGATTTGTGGTCGGTGCCCAAGATAATGCCTGAACAATTGGGGTGCCGGCTCCCGTTCGGGCTTGTGTATTCAATCCGGTCATTGAAGAACCGTTGACATTAAAGCGGAATGAAAGTTTATCGTTATATTTAGTCAATATATTTGTGCGGAAAGTATAACGCTTAAATTCTGAATTATTAACAATTCCCTTTTGATCCAGATAATTAGCTGAAACGAGGTATTGGGTTTTGTTGGTTCCTCCGGAAATACTCAGTTGGTGCTGGTTTGAAAAAGCTTCGCGGAACACTGCATTCTGATAGTCAAAACCACCAGAACGCCTGTATTCATCGATTTGTGCCTGGGTGAAATAATCACTTAAGCCAAATGCCTTATTCCTATCATTTACAGTCTCTGCATAATCAGCTGCATTTAACATGTCATATTTTTTGACTACTGAAGATGTGGATGCACTGCCTTGGTAATCAATTGTTATTTTACCATCAGTACTTCCGCCTTTGGTCGTGATTAAAATAACCCCGTTGGCACCTCTGCTACCATAAATGGCAGTTGAAGCGGCATCTTTTAATACTTCGACTGATTTAATATCGTTTGGGTTAATCATGTTGTAATCAACGCCAACAAAACCATCGACAACGAATAATGGGCTGTTATCTCCCAAAACCGAGTTAGCACCCCGAATTCGGATTCTGACATCGCCACCTGGCGCTCCTACCGTATTGTTAATTTGCACACCGGAAGCTCGCCCCTGGAGTACCTGGTCGATACGGGAAACATTCTGGTCAGAAAATTTTTCGCTCGAAACAGAAGTCAACGAACCGGTCAGGTCCGATTTCTTCATGGTTCCATAACCAATAGCAACGACTTCTTCGAGACCAATTGTTTCGTCTTCCATCACAACATTTAATGTTGATTGGGTTCCAACTTTTAATTCCTGGCTTTTCATTCCCACAAATGAAAACTGCAAAGTTGCATTTTCGGGAATATTAGCCAATGAATAAGTTCCGTTATTATCAGTAATTACGCCTTTTGTAGTCCCTTTGACAACAACTGAAACACCGGGAAGTGATATTCTGGCTTTATCTGTTACTTTACCAGAAATGGATTTTTGCTGCTGTCCAGAGAATGCATTGAATGTATCTGACCTTGAAAGAATAATCATTCGATCTTTTCTTTCAAAACTTACATTAGTTCCAGCAAATAACGAATTTAATACATCTTCAATTTTTTTATCTTCAACATTTATTGATACTTCTTTCGTGACATCAATAAATTTTTCGCTGTACATAAAATTATACTCACTCAGGTCCTCGATCCGTGATAGTACTTCTTTTATGGTGACTTTCTCCATCCTGAGACTAATTGCCTTGGACTGAGAAAATGATTTATTTGCCAAAACACTAAAGGTCGAAATCAATAATAAAATGGCGGTTAGTTTCATAATCCTTAATAATTTTTTTACAATTGGAATCTTCTGTTCCTCTTCAAAATAGTGATTTTTTTTCATACTTTTGTATTGTTATTGTTTGAATTTGCCCTGTTTAGCTTTAGGGCTGATTTTACACTCTCCAGGGAAATGTTGGTGCATTTCCCTGTTTTAGTTTTATAGAACAGGTTTATTTCATAGGCATATTCTTTTTGAGTTATTTTTTAAACTTTATTTTTTTTCAAATAATATTTTTTGTTTTGAGATTGACCCATCTGGCATCTTCTCGCGGGGGAGTATTTTATATTTGACCGGAGTCGCTTTAGTCATAAGTTCCAAAATCTGAGAAAGGGATTCATCTACAAATTTTACGGTATAGGTAAAGTCTTTTATTTTAGATGCGACTACGATCTCAACGTTAAACATACGCTCAAGCCTTTCCGCAACCTCCTGTATACCTGCATTATCGAACATAATTACCCCATCTTTCCAGGCAATATATTTCTCAACATTTCCTTTTGTACTTGAAATTGATCCAGTGCTAACATTGTAATCAACATGCTGCCCAGGAACCAACGAACCAATAATTTTCGGTTTACCATTTTCAGAAGATTGTTCCAAAACAACTTTCCCTTCAATCAGTGTTGTGCCAACCTTATCATTTTCAGGATATGCGAGAACGTTAAATTTAGTTCCTAATGCTTTAATATTTAATCGCTTTGTTTTAACTATAAATGGGCATTTGGGATTGTGGGCTACATTAAAAAAACCTTCACCGGTAAGAGCAACTTCCCGGGTGTCACCTGAGAAAAACTGCGGATATTTAATTTTGCTGCCGTAATTTAAATGAACCTCTGAACCATCTGATAGATGCACTACTGTCCTTGCCCCAACAGGGGCTATAATTTCAACTGAATCAACAACTAAATCTGAGTGTTTGGCTGAAAAAAATGCATTATCCGAAAGTGTGTAAAAGAGAAATGTAAGAACAGGTATCAGGAGAATTGCAGCAGCTCTGGTTAACCATGTTGTAATTACAGAAAGGGTTATCTTTTGCCTGCCTTCCTGATTAACACAGCCATTGATATTTATTTTGTGGTGGATTTTATCAAGCAGCAAATTAAATCGTTCATCGGTGACTGATTGAATATCTATTTCCTGTATAGATTTCCAATCATCGTATGCCAAGCTTTTACTTCCCTCAGACAAAGCTTCTTTATCGATCCATTGTACAACATCGTCCAATTCTTTAGACGTACAACGATTACACAAGAATTTTATTAGTAATTCCCTGGTCATATATTTTTGTGTTAAACACTGGCGATAGAATATCAAAAAAACTAATCAATTATAAATGTAAATCAACTGGATTTTTCGATCAATGCACATGTTATACGCTCAACATTCAACATACGACTATATAAAATTTTATTTTTCTCTGCTATAAAAACAAATATACGAATAACACATTAATTATCAGTCCATTGTTGATATTTGATTTTAATAAATAAAGAGCTGAAACAATGTGATTTTTAACGGTATTGACAGATATGCCCAATTTTTTTGCAATTTGTTCGTGGGTTAAACCTTCTTCGCGACTTAATAAAAATATTTCCTTTTGTCGTGGGGTCAACTCTCCAAGAAGGGACTGTATTTTTTCATTTAATTCTTTGAATTGAATCTCATCCGTTAATTCGGGAGTGAGATCAAATTCCTGTGAATATTTTAAATGTTCGAGGTATTTCTTTTCGTGTACTCTTTTGCGTAAAAGACTTATTGCTGAATTGTATGAAATGGTAAAGAGATATGACTCAAAAGAAGAAAAGACATCAATTTCTCTCCTGTTTTCCCATATTTTAATAAAAACTTCCTGAACAATTTCTTCAGCATCGGCTTCTTGCTTGACATACCTGATTACAAATCCATAAAGTCTTTTGCAATATTGTTCATAGATAGTATCAAAAGCCACCATGTTCCCTTCTTTAAGAAGAAGCAGAAGTTCTCTATTAGTTTTTACGTTTTTCAAAGGAATAGTATGTAGTTCGCAAAGATATATTTTCTGAACTATATTCATAGCGATTCAGCTTGAAAAAAATATTCTTGAGAATTAGGTCGTTATAGAGGGTTGCAAAAAATATTTTTCTGGCTAATTTTGTAAGAAATAGGAGATACGGAGGCCCAAGTCCTAATTTACTGTTTTGCAGTATGGTGTTCTCTCGTTTTGTTTTTTTGTGCCATAAGGAGGTTAAGTATCTTATGGTATTTTTATTGATGCAATACATGTATTATATATCTGATATATAAATGAATAACATGTATTCTGCATATTTTTATATCGAGAGAAACATGTAAAAAAACCACCGCGACTGAAAAGACAAAAATCCTTCTGTCCAGTATCCGAAAAGTGATTAACTCCCGTTTCCACGATCTTTTCTGCAAGTTTAACGACGTAACAGACGCCATAAACGCAAAGAATATTCGATGTTCAAGATCATTACAGGATCGCTGTTTATATACATTTTCAAAGAAGCTTCGCGAAAAGCCTACAGCAACAACCGGCGCGAGGACGATTTTCTAAAAAACGTATTCAAATACTTTAGGTTCAACTTGCCACATACCGACACCAGCGACGATTTCCTGCGTGAACTTCCGCTTGATGAGCTGAAGCATTAAAGATCCATCTGGCCTGCGGGCTTATCGGACAAACATTTTTTCACAAGTTCCAGTTTCGGAACAAATTATATTTGGTCGCCATTGATGCTACCAGGATCGCCACTTTCGATCACAAACACTGCGATCGACTGTTTTACTAAAGCATCCAAGTCTGGCGTGGTCACGTACTTTCATTATGTGCTGGAAGCTAAATTGGCAACACCAACTGGGTTTGGCCATCTCTTTGACATCGGAGTTTATTGAAAACAATCCGGGCCGAGATTACGAAAAACAGGACTGCGAACAAAAAGCTTTCGTTTGTTTAGCTGCAAAGATGAGAAAGTATTTTCCCCGTTTGCTTGTATGTATCGTAGGCATGCGGCCTACTACAGGTAGTTTCATTCAAATTATTTAGTCCGAAAGCATTTTTGTTTCCGGGTTTTAAATATTATATTCTTTGTGAAAGGCCGAAATATATATTCTATTAATTTCTGAATATCAATTTATTACATGCTAATTTTCAATTCTGGGCACCTATTAGAATACATAAATTTTTTACCGGTCAATTTGCAGTAAAATGAACCATAGAAAGAACAAATTTTATTCAAAAAAAATTAAAAGTGATCAAAATGCACAGAAATGAAGAAAATTTCATGCAGCTTATTCTACATGAATTTAAAAATGGATGTACTCAATAAAGTTGGCATCTTCCAGGTTGTATACTAATATTGATCAAGTTTCAATTTACATTACGTTTATCGTGTGTGCTATTTTATTTCCAAGATTGTTACCGGGCCGAATAAGCCTGAAGAAAGCAAAGGATCATCCTTCTTGAGTTGAATATTAGTATTGGTCAGCCTTTGATCAGCTGGTAATCTGGCATCACCAATTAGCCGGTTAGGCCAAAGATTGATCACCTCTATCTCCAGATTGTTATCTTCCGACTTTATTAAATCAGTAATTTCAACACGCCATGGGGCTGTCCAGACAATTCCCAGCGACCTTCCGTTCAGCCAAACTTCTGCGATATTTTTCACTACACCTAAATCGAGGAATAAAGCTTTGTTAGGTTGCAGCGTTATTTTAAAGTCAAATTTCTTTATATAGGTGGCTTTACCCGAATAATATTTTATCCGATCGTCCGGGTGATTGCTCCAATCCTGCAATGCGTTGAATACTGCGGATGTCGGACCTCCCCATTCTTGATCAAACTTGACAATCCAAGGACCTTCGATTTTCTGTAAAGTAGTTAAGACCGAGCAGTCCTGCCAAAGCCATTCCTTTCCTGAGTGATCAGACTTACTCCGGGTTTTGGGGAATACAATAAACACAGATTGAAATGCCGCAAATTCAAGTGGAATAGATATCCTTTTTTCCACAATTTTAAATTTAGGATTATTCAATACAGTTCCGTAAATGGGATCCCAGATTTCCGGCTTACGATCATGAACACGGAAAAGACCCTCTATTTTTGCCGTATGCTCATTTCGGTTTGTAAGAAAATATATTTCTGATTCACTGGTTGAGCGGTGAATAAAATCTATCCATACATAATTACCAGCATACTCAAAATCAGGTTTTATCCCATCATTCAGCAACACTTTTCGGACCTTTTCACCGTCAAAAATCCTGCCTTGTCCATAGTTATGCATTCTCACCTTCTTACCATTGGTATTTCCCCAAACTTCGACTGCAATACTTTTAATATCCAGATCACACTGAGGGTAATTATTTAATCCTGAATCTGTTTGTGGCCTTGGACCTATTACGGTTGCACCACTTTTTATCAATTCTTTTATTTTTAATACGACAGGCAGGGGCATCCGGTCATTCTGCGGAAGCACCAGAACATTGTAACTCATTCCATCAGGCAGCACCAAGCGTCTGTTCTTCACAGAAAGCCTTGTTAACAGCACCTCTTCATTGCAAACATCATAATCATATCCTTCACCTAAAGCAGGGTCAAGATGTTTCTGTTCTACAAGATTAGGTGCCACGTCACCATTATAATATAATACATCGGCAACAAACCTGCCTGCCTGTAAAAGATACTGGCAACGAGTCACATAGGAGAAAAACGGACCTGATTTTTCCCACCAGGTTACATTTGGATTAAAGTGTGTGCCTGCGCCATATTCATACCCTGGTTTTCCGTCTTTGGGTCGTGTTGCAGTTGAGGTATGTATCGCAATGCGATTTATTCCTTCGCAATATGCCCGGTCCAATGCCTGCTTTAAAGAACCCGGGTAATCAGTCCAATGTCTGAAACTTGTAAACGCTTCAGCAGAAGCCGTTTTACGGCCGTAAATGTGCGATGCTGATGCTACCATTTTGGTTACTTTATTCTGCCCGGAATCGAGTCGTGAAACGCCGTAAGGCTGATTAGAGCTTAATGTAGATTGATCTTCATGCTTAATACCGAGCCAAAACTCCCCCATTGGCAGATCACTTTTACCCAGGTTTTTTAACCCGTCCATACACATGGTACCCGAACGGCTTGGTCCTGCAGCTTCGTTTTGAACGAACATACCATTTTCATGACACAGGTCGGCAAATCGCCGGTAATGCTCATCAGCCATACAATCTGCAAGAGTTTTACGGTAATCATTCAGAAAGCGGTCTGATACCTCAGCACTTACAATGATATATCCAGCCAAAACAGCCAAATAGGGTTTGGCATCATACCCCCGATAAGCGGTGAATTTCTCAAGAATTTTCGTTGTCCAGTTGGGAAAGCCATCTTCAAAACTATCATCACAAAAATAGTTTGGCTTTGCACCTTCTTTTGCAGCCTCTTCGATAAACATTTTTCCCAAATTATCGAACTGTATTTCAACACCTTTACGATCAAACCAGTCTACGGAAAGTCCATCTGCCTCAGGCTGCGCGATCATCAGGCGGGATCCTGTCATGCGATGACCTGTACGGATGAGCGTCCAGTTACCAGGGGGAACATCCCATTCCAGGTGCCCGTTCTCTGATAATAGGGCAGTTAAATCGATGACTTTTGACAAGGGAATAGGCTTATCTTCTGGATCATTTTTCCACTGGAATAAGACTGGTCCCATAATGTCAGTAGCCCTTGAAATGTTGCTGGCATCCTTATGATTAGTTTTTGCGGCTAATACATTGGCCCGCACACCAAGAATACGACTATTCTTTTCATCAGGATTGAAAATAGCGACGACCGCAGTATCGTGGTAATCCAGCTCTTCGAGTGGCAGATCAATATAAGTTTTGTATCCCGGCGGATTAAACACATGATCATACCCCTTCCGGTTCCCTGGCAAAGGCAATTTTCCGGAAAACTTCTGAGGGCCCTTTATTGAAAGTTCAGACTGTAAATACCAGCGACCCGAATTATCGGGTTTAATCCATGGGCCACCCATGCACCACCCTGAATTTAAATTTATTCCAACTTCCAAGTTCAGTCGTTTTGCCTCTTTCATGGCATGGCGGTAGCATATTTTCCACTCATCTGAAAGAAATTTTTCACCCTGTGGAAAGGTTACTCCTCCTAAACCTCCCGCTGAGTTGACCAGCAAAACGCCACCCATCCCCTTTGCCCTGAATTCTTCCAGGTCGCGGGTTATTCCTTCTTTGTCAACTAGTCCATTAAACCACCACCAGTAACAGGATGATTTACAGTCATCCGGCGGGGAGACAAAATTCTTTATCAGATCATTCTCAGTCAAACTCATGAAATCCTCATCTAATTCTGTGTTTAACAATGCAGCATTACCCGCAACAGATAATAGAACGAGATTTGCAGTGGTTATGGAACTTATCTTTATAAATTTTCGGCGATTAATGTTCATTTTATGAGTTTTCGAATTGACTATAATAATCAGGATTTTTTCATTTTCATTTCGTTTTGTATGTTGTCTTGATAATTACGGGCTATTTTTTTGCTTTTATTTCAGCGAAACTTTGGTTTATCATTTATCGGTCAATCAGGTAGCTTTTGAATAAAATTTCCTAATTCTGAATATTGCCTGTATAGTATCTTGTAGATTTCCACATTCCCCGGAATAGGATTGTAGTTTGATTCAAACCCCGATCCCATTCTTTTCTGAGCTTCCGGTACGTCTATATAAATGCCGGCAGCCACAGCTGCATACATAGCAGCACCAAGTGCACAGGTATTTTCAGAACGAACCACTTTTATCGGGACATTCAATACATCTGATAATATTTGCATCACAAACGTTGACTTTTTTGCCACACCGCCCAAAGCGATAACTCCATGAATGATTATTCCTTCATCTTTGAACCTTTCGATAATTTTCTTTGAACCAAATGCAGTAGATTCAACCAATGCCCTGAAAATTTTAGGGGCATCTGAACCTAATGTTAAACCAGTGATGGCACCTTTCAAATATGGATTAGAGTCCGGTGTCCTTCTGCCATTAAGCCAGTCTAATGCAAGTATTCCAGTACTCCCGGCTGGTATCAACGCGGCTGCATTACTAAGCTCCCGGATTAGATTTGATTTTAGGCTTGAAAAAATTAAATCATTTTTCGGAATATCCGGCAAACAATTTTTTATCGGCCACAGTAAAACATCCCGGAACCATGCATAAATATCGCCAAAAGCCGATTGCCCGGCCTCCAAACCCAGCATTCCTGGAACAATTGATCCATCCACTTGTCCGCATATGCCACGAATCAGCTTATTGCCAATATCTTCACGGGGAGCTATCAGCATATCGCAAGTAGAAGTACCAACTACCTTACTCAGGTAATAGGGTATTATTTCACCACCTACAGCCCCAAAATGTGCATCTAATCCGCCAACTCCGACAACCACAGTTTCAGATAAGCCCAGTCTGGCAGCCCACTCTGTTGACAAAGTACCCGCGATATTGTCGCTGGTATAGGTTTCGGTGTATAAATGGTCACGTAAGAAACCCATTTTCGGATGTAGTGCATTTAGAAAACTAGGGTCAGGGAATCCATTCCACTGGCTATGCCACATCGCTTTATGCCCTGCTGCACATCGGCTGCGCTTTAATTGATGCGGATCTGTATTACCGGTTAGTAATGCAGGAATCCAGTCGCAATGTTCAACCCATGAGTAAGCTGATCCGGCCACTTGTTCATCTTTATTTGTAATATGCAATATCTTTGACCAGAACCATTCTGAAGAATATATACCTCCGGAATAATTGGAATAATCTGTTGGCCAGGTCTGGCACAAAGCGTTAATTTTGTCGGCTTCCTGGATAGAAGTATGGTCTTTCCACAGAATAAACATCGCATCAGGATTTTCAGAAAATTCAGGAAGCAAAGCCAAAGGAATTCCATTCTTATTTACCGCAGCAGGTGTTGAACCGGTTGTATCAACAGAGATGGCACATACTTTACTTGCCTCACCCGGTATTTTTTGTAATATTTCGAGGATCGTAAATTCCAAACCTTCAATATAATCAAGAGGATGTTGACGAAACTGGTTTTTCTCAGCATTACAATATAGTCCCTTTTTCCAGCGAGGGTATTCAAAAACAGAGAGTGCAATCTCCTTTCCGTTTTCTGCATTGACAAGTAAAGCCCTAACCGAATCTGTTCCAAAATCAACGCCTATACAAAATTTATCATTCATCTTTTAAATTTTAATTCATTGATACCTATCAATGTTGTATTCGGTTTAATTGATATTTTATTAATTATTATTCCAATCACTTTCGTTTAAAATATCAACTTCGATCCTCACCTGTAAGTCTTTACCGGTTCTTCTATATTCAAGTTTGAACTCGTTTAATCATCGGTATCTTTTTTTTCCAAAATAACAAAGGCGCTGTGTTTTGGGGCAGGCATCTCAGAGTCTTCACCTTTTACTGATTCCCAGACCACTTCATTCAAATCCAAATCAGGGGCTGCATCTTCCCTGGCAAAGTTAAATTTTGCCGATCGTCTGCTACTTTCATTGTCAGCGATATTAAGTTGGTTTAAATCAATATTAGAAGGCATGCAGGTGTAAGGTGCGAAATTCGGTTGATTAGTAAAGCATTTGTATAATGGAACAGCCGTTGCATCATATTGGCTAATTGGAGGTAATCCCAAAATTAGCTCAATTGTTCGTAATACGTCGCTGGTCGAATACATATCATGAATTACCATGTTACGTTTAACATACGGTCCTGCAACAAATACTGGCGAACGATGGGCATCAACATGATCCGGTCCGTTTTGTGCATCATCTTCCAGAATAAAAGCCACTGATTTTTTCCATATCGGGCTATGCGAAAGATGTTCCAAAATCCGTCCTATTGCCAAATCATTATCGGCTACTGCAGATCTGGGAGTTGTCTTTCCTTTTTTTTGTCCACTGGTATGATCGTTATCGATGCGAATGCTGCTGAATCAGGGAACGGCATTAATAACAACCAGGGAATCAAAATCATGTTCCCAGGCGTCCACCCTTATTTGGTCTTTAATATCCAGATCGAATCCGGGGAATTGTGGACACACATGACCTTCCAATGCTTTTAGCGTTGTTTTCCCATATTCGCAAAACTCCCCATAACTTCGGTAACTAATTCCCCCTCTTTGGCAATAGTCCCATATGAAGCCATCACGAGGGTAGAATGCTTTCTGTCGACCCGCCCAACCATTACTGCCTCCACGTTTGCAGTAAACGGTTGGCCAAGATTTTTCCACCATATCGGTTGAGTAGGCTGCTGTGCTCCAATCATGTCCGTCGGCACTAACTTCCGCATCAACATAAAAGTTATCAAGCAATATAAAATCATTAGCTATTGCGTGGTGGTTAGGTGTAATTCTTTCTCCGAAAATACACAAAGAATCTTCACCGTTTCCTGTTTTCACGTCACCCATTACCTGGTCATAGGTCCGGTTTTCCTTGATGATATAAGAAACATGTTTTATGGATGAACCCGCTCCCTTTTTACGAGGGATGGGGTTGTTAGCTTCCCCATCTGCCTCGGTGATTTTTTCCTCGTTAAAAGGCGTATTGGCATAGACTTGCTGTGTATATTTTTTTAGCTTGTTGGCCGCCGGAGCGTCAATAAAAGATAAAGTTCCTTTAAATAGGCCTGCAATATATTGCAGCTTATTTTTTGCAGAAATTCCCATTTGATACTCACTATCGTCATTTTTTGAAATAGGTTGCGGACCGTTGGGATTGGCCACCGATATAAATCCTTTTCCTTTTGTGACTAGTATCTTATTGCCAAGTGATTTCACATTGGTAGGGTACCAGCCAACCGGAATAAAACCAATGCTTTTGTAGTTTCCCGTTTCACCCACATCGAAGATTGCCAGGCAGTTATTATCGGCATTTGCGATGTACAAAGTTTTTTCATCAGCAGATAAGGCAAGTCCGTTTGTCGTGGAATCGGTTAAACTGGTTGGGAAGAGCGCTGCAGAAAGTGTTACAACCACCTTGTTTGAAGTAGTATTAATAACAGAAACAGTATTGCCGTTGGCATTGGCAACAAACAACAGATCGCCCTTTTTATTTAAGAGCAACTCGTTTGGATGACTGCCTGTTTTAATTTCTGTAGTGATACTATTTAACTCCGTATTGAAAATCGCTACCCGATCTTCGCCCCATAACGAAACGTATAGTATTTTCTCGTCTGGTGATAGAACACAACTGTAGGCAATGGTGGGAAGAGAAACTTTGGCAATAACATTTTTCGAATCCAGATTAACAACATAGATGCTGTTGTCCTCTTTGGTAACCGCATATAACAGCTTGTTGTCTTTAGTTACTGCAATGCCAGCGGGACAAATCTTTTCTTTTGGCCATGCCAATCCTAAACAAATGGTGTCCGGAATACCCAATTTGTTATCCTCAAGTTGAAAATCCAAAATGACGTTGTCATTTCCTCCACTGGCATACAGATGTTTTTCATCATTACTAAAAGCGAGCCCGTACCAGGATTTCCCCACAATTTTTTCATCCAGAATTTTTTCGCGCTTTGAATCAATTAATTGTACTGATTGAGTACTCTGTCCATTATTGGTAACTGCCAGTAATTTTTTTGATTTGCTTAATTGCATATTTAAAGGCAAGTCTCCCAAGGTCAGGGAATTTCCTGCTGGACTCAATTTCCACCCGTTCGGCAAAAGTATTTGTTTAGTCTGCTTTATTTTCCCGGGAACCTGAGCTGATGATTGAAAGCTACTAAAGAGGCATACGATAAAAATAATTACAAATGGACGAGTTCTTTTAAGTAGATTCATGTTATCCAATCTTATTCTTTGGGTTTTATGTTTGCAGATGTAAAATCAAGGGCGTAAGAATGCCCCTTTTGATAATAGTTCTTCGCGTAATTTTTCGACATTGATACAAGAGGGAAACATACCATCCCTGACGGCTATTTTTGCTGCTCGTCCGGCTGCTTCTCCCATTGCCATGCATGATGACATTACCCTTATAGCCGACATTGCCTCATGGGTAGTCGATATACTCCGTCCTGCGACTAAAAGATTTTCAACATTAGAAGGTAACAATGAGCGATATGGTATGTCGTAACAGTCCCCGCTCCACTCCAAAGTACAGCCTCCGCCCTCTGCATGATGTATATCGAGTGGATAGCTGGCTACTGCAACCGCATCATCAAATTTGGCACAGCTAAGGATATCCTCACGATTCATTACATATTTCCCGACTATACGTCTTGTTTCACGTATCCCGAGGAAGGGTGCTGTCCTTAGTATATGCGCATTTTCAAACCCAGGGACATAATTGATGAGGTACTTACATATATCTCCTATTTGTTGCCTTGCGATAAACTCACCTTGCGTTAGGCTGCTCGGATCGGTACCGTCAACTCCGTTAACCCTTGTCATGTTAATCCACGCCTCGCCTTTCCGTAGTCCAGTAATTATGATGGTTCGTTCAATTGGCAAAAACAATCCTGCTTCTTTTGCTTTCTGAATAAGACTTCTTAAACCGACTACTATAAATTGCCGGTTTTGTCCAAAATATTCATTGGGAATGAAATCGGTTAAATATGTTCTGGGTTCTTCTGCAACGCTAAAGCGAAGCTTCTCCGTGTCAACATTTCCAAGGCTAAACATCAGTGTTGGTGGCTGTACTCCTCCATTTTCGTCACCTTGTTCGCATGGAACACCTGAACGGAAAGCAACATCCGCATCTCCGGTGCAATCAATAACTACTTTAGCAATAATTACTTCCCGGCCTGTTTTACTTTCAATGATTACTCCTTTTATATGATTACCTTCCATAATCACTCCGGCAAAACTCGTATAAAGAAGAACATCTACACTATTCTCTTTAAGCATTTCGAATGACACTGCTTTTACAGCTTCAGGTTCGACAAGGGTGATACTCATGTGGAGAGGACATGGCCTGTGTTCGCTTGCAGCATCCTGCGCAGCCAAACGATCAATAAATTTCTGGGGAAGCCCGTTAATAATCTGATTCCCTTTTTGCCCAAGGAATCCTAAAATTGGTAAACCTATAGTCAGGTTACCTCCCAAAAAACTGCGGCTTTCAACCAAGGCAACACTCAACCCATCCTCTGCAGCTGCCTGCGCTGCAATAATCCCGGAAGGACCTCCTCCAACAACCAATACATCAACACTCATTTTTACCGGTAGTTTTCTTTCCGGTTCAATTATACTTTTAGTCTCTTTTTCCATTTTTCTGTTCTTTAATTTGTCAAAACTATTTTTCTATAACTTTATCAGAATTTTCTTCTTCTTTTCGTCAGAAACAAAAGCAGATCACTGATCAGGGTCTTAGTTTATTACAATTAGATTCTAATGAGCTAAGCCAACTCTAAATTCTGTAAATTGTGGTAAGTGATCACTAAGAGCAAATGAATCTGGATCAGACGGATCAATTCTGAATGCCCCCTCAAATAAAGCACGGGACCCGATAATTTGTTTTGAAATTGGCCCATGTGAAAAAATATAATCAATTCGTTTAGTAGGCACGTCAGCATTGACCGTCAGCCCATCCCCTTGGCCTGCTTTTATAAAACTATCAACAAATCCCATATCCATCCAAAGCGAATATTCCGGCATATTTGGTGTATGATTTAGGTCACCCATTACAATAATTGATTTATTTTCATCAATCTCTTTTTCCACCGACTTTAAAATTTCTGATATTTCTCTTTTGCGAATTTCAGCAGATACTGGATTGTCCTGTGGATAAAGATGAACAGAGTGGACGATTAATGACTTTTGTTTTGTAAGCTGGATTGTTACTCTTCCCCAATGTCGGGTAAACAAATCTACCGGCCGAACGCCAGTGACAACAGGGGCAATTACTGAATCTGAAATTTCGTAATGAGTGAGTACTGCTCCTGGCCAACGTCCTCCACCAGGAAAATATGCATAATTCATATGAAGAAGCCCGGCGATTCTCTTCACTAGAAATTCATCAGGTGCTTCCGAAAAATTGATGATATCGGGAGCAAATTTAGACAGTTCCTGAGCTATTAATTCTGATATCCGCAACTTGTTTTTTACAATTGCTTTTGGCCAACCATCACAATTAAATATATTATAAGCAATTATCCGAAGGGTACCTTCAGTTTTTGGTCTACCAATGCACCAAGACGGAACCAATGTACTTAATCCAATCAATGTGAAAATTGTTTGTCCAAGGAAATCGCGTCTTGAAACAATTTTTCTTGTTATAAAACTTCTCATTCTATCATATTTTTCTTTATGCATTTAAATAAGTAATCATTTGCGGATAGGTGTTTTTTGGCTTACTCGTTATTCCATGATATCAGATTTAAAGTTTTTTTCTGAATGTTTATTTTATTGGAATCACCAGTTCATTTTCAGTTTTTCCAGGAAAAGAAACCATAATCTGATTTTCGACAAGCCTTATTCGCCGCCAGTTTTCTGTGCTTTGGACAAGCGCGCCTGTTTGAACCTGTACCATTTTTTTTCCTTCAACGGAAGGAAAATCTGTAATGGCATTTTTATGGTAGTGACCAGCAAGGATCAGTTTAGTCGACGGATTTTTTGACAGAACAGAATAAAGTTCATTGGAAGATCCCTGCTGATTAACTGTTTCCTTAAAGGGAATGTGCATTAAAATAATTTCAATATCGTCATCCGATTCATGTAACTGGGCATTCAACCAGTATAACTGGGATTTATCCAGATAAGGAATTTCAGCCTTGTCTTCAGGAAGAAATTGGTAGAAACTATCATCAAGAAAGATTAATCGGTAAGTTGTTTGGCCAACCTGAAATACCTGACTATAATAGGTTCCGTTTTTGAAGCAGGATAAATTTCTAGTCCAGGCCGCCCGTGACCTTCCGGAAAAATTCTGGTTATGTGTCAATTTACTATTCTGCCAGTTGAAAGTGAAAATATCATGATTCCCGAGTGTAAGAAATACAGGGATATGAGCATCGCTGATAAGGTGGGAAAACTGTTCCGCCTGAATATCGAGCATGCTTCCGTCCATCATTTCTGCCTCGAAAAAGTCAACCAGATCGCCAGTTGCAATCACCATGTCGCTGTGTGTTTTTTTTGGCATGGTTTGTAAAAATCGCCTCAATGAAACTTCTCCTTGTCTGTAATGGTTTCGGCTTTGTGCTAAATCCTGCTGGTAAATATCCTGATTGAAAATCACATGTAGATCGGTAATGTGAAGAAAGGATAATGTATCAGTCTGAGCCAGAACTGTTCCGTTGATCAATAAAAATAACAAAAATGCCAGCCGGTTTAATTTGAATTGTAATTTATTCATATTTTTTTTGTTTAATATTCAAATTTAATTTGAATAGTTCGTATCGTTTATTAAGTATATATTTTTATTCTTCAGGTATTTTCTATTTTAAAGAAAGCGATTCCTTCGGGATTTCCGGCCGTATCATTTTCCATAAGATAAATAAAGCAAATGGATGAAGTACAGCCATTACCATAAAAACCCAGGTAATTCCTACACTTGCCATATAATGCCCAATCAGATAATTAAAGATAACAGCCCCCGCTGCTCCAAATCCTCCTGCAATACCTAATACACTCGCTACATTATTTATTGGAAATGTTTCAGCAATCAGTACACTTTCAGTATATATCCAGCTTAAGGCCACAGCTGCCAAAATACTAAACTTAATGACGGTTACTGCAACTCCAAAATGATCAGGGATTAAAATTACCGGGGCTAAAAATGCCACATAGCTTAACATGACTTTACGTGAACGTAATGGAGGCTTTCCTCGCCGGACCATCCAGTCAGACCATGCCGAAGAAGCAATTCCGCCAATACTTGCCGCCATAAATGGAATCCAACCGACAAGTCCCAACTGTGAAAGCGTCAGACCAGATTCTTCCATGAGAAATCCGGGAAGCCAAAATAAAATGAAATACCAGACTGGGTCTGTGGTAAACCGAATAAGCACAATCCCCCATAAACTCTTTTTAGTCCAGAGTTGACCCCAGGTAAAGGCAGGTGATTCTGTAGATTCCCTTTCCGGGGATATGACATCCTGTACATAATCCTTGGGTGGTTCCCTGTAAACCAGAAGCCAGATCAAGGCTACAACAAAACCCGCTAAACCCGGTATAATGAAGGCGGCATGCCAGGAAAAAGATATAACAAGCCAGGCGATTAAGGGCGGCGCAATAACTGAACCAATCGTACCCCCTGCTACTGAAATACTGTTGGCTGTTGCACGCAAACTACCGGAAAACCATTTAGTTACTGCCTTAATCTGAGCTGGGTATGTTGTGGGTTCAGCCATACCTAAAACACTTCTAAAAAAAGCAAACGGGAGCAACGTTCTTGCAAGACCACTCCCTATTGAACTTAATGACCACGCGATTACTCCCCAAAACATTAATTTTCGGGAGCCAAACTTATCTACTAACCAGCCTGAAACAGGATACATCAAGGCATAGCAAATTGTAAATGCGTTGATAATTAAAGCATATCCAATATCGTCAAGAAAATACTCTTCCTTCAAAATCGGTTTTAAAATCGAAACGACCTGTCTGTCAACGTAGCTTAGAACAGTGATGATAAAAATTACAGCAACGATAAACCAACGCCTTCTTTCTGGACTTAAAAATGATGACATATATTTTTGATTGATGAACAAAAATTCTGATCTAAGTTATCATGAACTTGTTTCAGGATACGAACATAATGTCACCCCGGACTTGTTCCGGGGTGACAGGGTCTACGGAGCAAGTAACTCGTAAAACAGACTCCCGGATTTTAAATAAACCGAAAAATGCTTAATGTTTTTTTAATTGTATAATGGATTTGAAAACTGGCTGTCACCGTCTGTTTCCAGAATATTTGCTCCCGGACGAGGTGCAACTGTTCTTACACTTAGTGTTTGATTCGTTATACTAAATTTCATCAAACGCATAAAACCATTACCTCCGTTCCTGTCAGAGTCACCTCCATATGGAGAATCTTGCCGGCTTTGATAATCTGACAGATATGATTTTATAACATTCCCGTTATAGGTATCTTGTCTAAGTCCTTCGCCGGAAATGTGCCCACACAACATCAAAAATACATTTGAATGTAGCTTCATCCTGTTATAGATTGCATTCCCCTGATCAGTAAAAGTACTTGCAACATTATTATTGCCATTTCCACCACGATAATCACTGTCACTTCCAATAGGTTTATTTAAGATGCTGTGACTAACAATAATAGCTTTTCGGCTGGAATAGGTATTTAAAACACCATCGGCCCAATTCATGACATTATTTGCAATAGTAGAATTATATAAGGCATTATTTGGCGCATTATATTCGATGTATAAAGCGATGAATTCTGTACCGCAGGCCGTAAAAAGGTCATAATGGTTGTCGTTATTATTGGAACTTCCATATGCACTTCCATACCAGGGTTTGGTTTCCATGTGGTATCTGCCAAACCAATTTGCATATTGATCAGTACCTCCTGATTCAGGAGAACCATTAGGTGTCTCATCATGGTTTCCAACAGCTGTTCCATATGGGATATTAGCTGCTTCCAAACGATACATTTCTGTGCCGCCCCGTGTAAATTCAATAGGTGCATCATCGCCATGATCTGACATATCGCCCAGCGTAATTACGTAAGCAATTTTCGATGAGGTCTTGTTGTTTATTATCCAATCTATTTGATAATGAAACATATCCATATTGCCTCCATATTTAAGTGAAGTGTAATACTGCGCATCAGGCAATACAACAATATGAAAATACTCCTCTTCAGCTTCTGCAGCTTTTAGATGATTACCTTCAGTTTCTGTTTGCGGAATAAGTTGCATAGGTTTTTCACAAGCCGATAAACCTAAAATAATTGCAACTAAAAGTGTTGGTATTCCCAAATGACCTAAAAAGAACTTCTTCGAGCAAGTTTGTATGAAATAGTTGTTTTTCATTTTTATTAATTATTTACATGCAATAATAAATATTTTAATATTAAATAATAATTGCAAGGATATTTGTTATCCTTTTCCTCTCCGTTGTTTACATCTCGGTATCCGTTATTAAGTACTTGAATTTTTAATATCGTATTTTTGATTTCCAAATCACTGAAGTGACTTGGAAATCAAAAACAGAAATATGACAATATTATAATTACCAATTAGGATTTTGTACTAACTGTTGGTTTGCCTGGAGTTCAACAGGATTTATGGGCCATAAATAGTCTCTGTTTGAGTTAAATACCATCGTCTCTACAACTCGCATTATATTTTTGTTTGAAATATTGGAGTAATCGGGCGAGGTGTTTTCATCAAAAGATGGGGGAGATACCAGAAATTGCGTTTTGCTGTTACCATATCTCGAACCATTCATTACTTTTTCGGCAATGTGCCAACGTCTGATATCAAATAATCTTCTTCCTTCCATTGCAAGTTCAACTTTTCGTTCTCTTCTGACTACAGAACGAAGATATGCCTGTGAACTATTGTTCGGTACTGGTGGCATACCAACGCGTTTCCTTATGGCATCAAGTGCTTCAAAAACTGATGCATCAATATCGTTTGCTTCGATCTTGGCTTCTGCATAAATAAGCTTTAGCTCAGCATAACGCATTAATATAATATCATTATCACATTGTTGGGTATTGTTTAAGTCTTTAATATCAATCCATTTCCGCCATAGATAACTTGTAAACGTAGCATAAGTATTCGTAGCATCAGTATTACTTACCCGTTTAGCAGGAGATAAATTATAGTTCCACACTTTTAAACTATCAGGATGTGTTTCAAATTGAAAACCTAAATAGATACTACCAGGAATTGCAATGCTCATTGCTAAACGGGGATCCCTGTTTTTATAGGGATGTTGAGGATCAAATAAGGGAGATTTATCTATCGTTAAACCGTCTATGCATTCATAGGAATCTACCATTGCCTGAGTTGGAACTTCATTGGAAACTCCTGCTGCAAGTCTTGAACCAAATTGTCGGAAGGCGATATGAATTTGTATCCCTTTTAAGTATTGCATCGCGAATATTATTTCTTTGGATGCTTCTCCATCATAAGAAAAAAGTTGAGCATAATTAGGATGTAACTGATAATGTCCCAAATCTATTGCTGCTTTGGAAGCCTGGGATGCAATCGTCCACCTGCTGTCGCAAAGGGCTGTATAGGCTTTCAGAAAATAAGCAGCCACACTCGTAGCACGTCCTGTAATACTCCCTTCGTAGTATACAGGCAAACTTGGAGCTATCTCATCCATCTCCATTAAAATCCAATCGACAATATCTTTTTTGGGAGTCCTTATCATTTGAGCTTCTTCAATATTGATACTTTTGGTTATTAAAGGTACATCTCCAAAAAATTCGGTAAGGTAGAAATAGCTATAAGCCCTTAAAAACCGTGCTTCACTTTTAACCTGATTGATATATTCTGCATCTACATTTCCTTCAGCATTATGAATATTATCAAGAAGGAAGTTAGTTCTGCCGATTACAGCATAGAAATCTGCCCATGCATTTTTTGCAGAGGCATTGTCACTGGCCGCAGTTCCATTTCCAAGAGATCCAATAGGGGAGGCATCCCGATTCCAATTTACATCTGTTGTACAATCAAGGGTTACTATCCAGGGCATATCACCCTTTAGGCTGATTTTGTTAACTATTCTTTCATAACATCCCATAATGCCCATGTCAACTTCCGTTTTATTATTGTAAAAAGAGGCAGAAGAAGGACTATCTAATGGTAATTTATCTAAAATATCGTTACAGCTTATAGCTGAAAAAAAGCAGATCAACAATAAAATGTAATAAATTTTTGTCTTCATGATTTCTTGCGTTTTATTTAAAGTACTAAAACTTAATATCAATACCCATGGTGTATACTTTTACCTGTGGATAGTTTGTACCTGTTCCGACAGGAGTTTCCACATCATAACCATTCCAAAATTTATCCAGAGTCAGGAGATTTTGCCCGTTAATGTAGAAGCGGACATTTGCAAGTCCAAATGTATTTGCAAACCGGGAAGGTAAATCGTAACCCACCTGAATATTTTTTAAGCGCAGGTAGGATGCATCTTTCATCCAAAAACTGGATTGTTGGTAATTATTTCCGGAATCACCAAATGTTAAGCGGGGAAATGCAGCATCTTTATTATCAGGTGTCCAGTAATCCTTATGTTGTTCCTGAGCCGATGCTGCGCTGTAAAAAGGTTGAATTGCACGTCCGTATAAATATCCGTCGGCTTTGCCAACACCCTGGATAAAAGCATTAATATTAAAATTTTTGTAGGATGCGTCTAAATTTAAGCCATACGTGTAGCGTGGTATTGTACTGCCTATGATCACCTTGTCATCATCATTAATAATGTTGTCTACATCCGGATTTTGGTTTACATACTTAATATCACCGGGGGCAAGAATACCGATCTGCTTGGCATATGAAGCAATTTCATCTTCTGATTCAAAAAAGCCATCTGCCTGCAATGCATATATAGAATTGATTGGATATCCCTCCTGGTTTACGGTAAGACCTGTATTACTAATGCCTTTTAAATCCAGTACTTCATTTTTGACATCTGAAATATTGAAGTCGATTCCGTACTTAAATTCCCTGATATTTCCCTTGTAACTAATGCCAATATCCCATCCTCTGTTTCTTACTTTTCCGGCATTCTGGTATGGTTTATTTAAACCAATACTTAAGGGAATATCCAATTTAAGAAGAATGTCCGAAGTCGTTTTATCGTAAAAGTCAAAGTTAACCGACAGGTTATCAAGAATTGTGGCATCTAATCCAATATTAATCATTTCAGAGGTTTCCCAGGATATCAGATCATTACTCATGTCTGTTAATGCCGCAGTTGAAACAATTTGCCCTCCCATTGAATATGAAGCCAAATTTAGAGTTGATGCAAATGGATATGTTCCGATATTCTGATTACCAAGCATTCCCCATGAGGCTCTTAATTTCAGGTTACTAACAGTGCTTTTAATGTCTTCCATAAAAGATTCTTCGGAAATGCGCCAGCCAAATGAGAACGAGGGGAAAAAACCATATTTATGTCCTTTAGCGAATCTTGATGATCCATCATAACGGGCATTTGCTTCAAATAAATATCGCGACCTGTAATCATAATTAAGTCTCCCAAAAATTGATTGTAATGCCCATTCTGAAGCATTCCCAAAGGCTTGCATGTTTTCCTTAGAACCTGCATCTATTACCTGATATTGAGGAAAGGTATAGTCATCTCTGAAAGCTTGAAAATAGCGATTATTAAAAGTCTCTAAGGATGACCCAAGTAATAATTTAAATTCATGTTGGTCAAAACTTTGATTTGCTGTTAATGCAGCGTAATAATTCCCATAAAAAGACCTGTTGCTTTTATTGGTAAGAGAGCTTTTTTCTGGCCTGGTAAATAGCGGTGTTCCGTCAGCATTATAAGTGGCTACAGCTTTATTATAATTATCAGTATACAATTCATTATACTTTGGTGCAGCTAATAATTCCGCATTAAGCCATTTAAACGGGTGATAATTAATTATAAAACTACAGAGTAAGCTAAGGTGTTCATCTTTCAGAGATCCACCATCTTTGGTAGAAAAGGCAATCGGGTTATTACCATTCCATCCTTCGCCATAGAGTCCATTTGAATATATACCAGGTTGTATTGCCGGAATACGATTCATTTGGAGAAAAACTTCAGACAAACCATCCGAAGCAACTTCTCCTGCAGTTCCCGGTGCAGTAGTATTTTTTTTAATTAGCTGAAAATCGAACTTCATATTCAATTTTTCGCTGAACTTAAAATCTGCATTATTTCGAATGGTAAATCTGTCATATCCGGAAATTGGAATGATACCTTTTTGATTAAGGTATCCAAAGGATGTTAAGAGTTTGATTTTATCTCCACCTGCGTTAATTGTTAGATTGTGATTATGTATAATTCCAGATCCCTTTAGGACTTCTTTTTGCCAATCTGTATTTGGATAATGATCAGGATCCGTATCCATATTTTGCCGGTATGTCTCAATGTAACTGTCTGAATACATTGGAGTAGCTCCGGAATTCTTATAAGCAATATTTAACATTTCCATGTGATCAATAGCATTGACAATGTCAGGTAAATCCATTGGAGATTGAACTCCAACATAACCGTTATAATTGATACTCAGTTTTTCGCCTTTAGCCCTTTTTGTAGTTACGATAATAACTCCATTTGCAGCACGTGAACCATATATTGCGGAAGAAGCTGCATCTTTGAGAACAGAAATTGATTCAATAATATTGGGGTCTATTACATTTAAATCACCTTCAATTCCGTCTATTAAAATAAGCGGGTCGGCATCATTAAGTGTCCCAATTCCTCTGATGCGTATATTTCCATTACTACCAGGGGCTCCGGAATTAGCTTTTACAGTTACACCTGAGGCTGTACCTTGTAATGCTAAAGATGTTGAGGCGAATGGACGGGAAACTAATTCTTTTGTGGAAATCGTAGTTACAGATCCGGTTAAGTTTACTTTCTTTTGGGTGCCGTACCCGATTGCTACGACCTCTTCAATTCCGATGACGTCTTCTTTCAGTTTCACGTTGATAATTTTTTTACCGGCAACCAAAATTTCCTGACTTTTCATCCCTACAAATGAAAATACCAGTGTTGCATTATTCGGAATAGTGGCAACAAATGAGTAATTTCCGTTCACATCCGTAATTGTTCCGTTGGTTGTGCCTTTTACCACCACCGAGACGCCGGGAAGCGATCCGCCAGAAGAGTCAGTAACTGTTCCTGAGATTTCTTTCTTTTGGGGCTGTTGGGTAGTAGCATATACAGTCATCATACAACCAATAAGCATCACTATGGTTAAATTCATAATTTGCCATAGTTTTTTTGTCTTTCCGGACCAGAATAGACAGTAAACCATTTTTTTGTGCATAATTTTAGTTTAATTAATAAATACTGAAATGATTACTAATACCTCGTTTTGTGGGTTAAGGTTTTCCCGTTGAATATTTTAAATGACTATGATTATCTCTGCGAACAAAATTGATGTTTAATTGTTACAAATTTGTTTCATAAAAAAAACGATATGATTAAACACGTTCCTGTGTTCATTCTTGTATTATTTAGTGATTCACACATTTAATAAGATATAACAATAAAATATTAAGTCAAATATAGGTTTAAGAATATGCGCTTCTGTTGTGGGAGACATGACGAGTTGTTTTTGCATTTATTCGAACCGGTTATACCACTATCTGGTTTTTCTGCTGATCGGTGTTTTGATTTAAAATACCATTTATGGGAATAGTCGTAATAATATATTTATACGATTATTAGTTCTATGCCAGTTTCCTCAATCTTTGTGACCATAGATTCAGAAATACCGGAATCCGTAATGATCACATCAACCTGATCAAGATTACAGATCTTTCCAAAGCCTCTTCTTCCAAATTTAGAAGAATCAGCCAAAAGAATTGTTTTTAATGAAGCTTTCATCATTCGTTTATTGAGTTGCGCTTCTTCAATGTTTGAATTTGTGATTCCCGAGTCAGGATCAATGCCATCAACTCCCAAAAAAAGTTTAGAGCAGGTAATTTCTTCAAAAAACCGGTTTGTATAGTCACCAATAACAGATACCGAATTTTTTCTTACTGTTCCTCCTAATTGAAGAACATCAATATTATCGTACTGGTTCAACAAAATTGAAACTTTGAGTGAAGCTGTCACGACAGTCAAATGCTTAATTGGTTTTATATTTTCAGCAAAAGTATATACAGTCGAACCTGAAGCGATAATAATCGAATCGTTTTCTTCGATTAGACTACATGCTGCCATTGCGATTCTTTCCTTTTCCCCCTTTTTCATCTTTTCTTTATCAATCACATTCAGTTCGGGAGCAATTGGGTTAATCGGACTGGCACTACCATGAGTTCTGTATAATAACTTCTTTTCCTCTAGATACTTAAGATCTTTTCGAATGGTTACAGCCGTCACATCCAACGATTTAACCATATCAATTACTTTAATGAACCCATCATTCTTTAGGGATTCAAGAATAAATTTGTGTCGCTCCGCTATACTAATCATTGGTTTTATTTTTATCGTGATCGGGCAAAGATAAAAAATTTATCAAAGCAAACAAAAGAAAAGTGTTTTTTATTTTAAAATATCGCTAAAACGAAAGAATTATTTTTTTAATGTTTCGTAAACTATCTTTATTAATTCATATTGTATATATTTGCAAAGTGAATCAACCAACAAAAAATATAAAAGACATGAAACGAATTGCTCTATTGAAAGAAATTTGTGAACAGAATTACAACTGCGATATTTTAATCATTGGTGGCGGAGCTACAGGATTAGGTGCTGCAGTAGATGCTGCTTCCCGCGGTTATAAAGTAGTGTTGCTTGAACAAAATGATTTTGCACAAGCTACATCAAGCCGCAGCACAAAATTAGTGCATGGGGGCGTTCGTTATTTGGCTCAGGGTGATATTCAAATGGTAATAGGTGCTTTACACGAGCGTGGTCGTATGCAAAAAAATGCCCCTCACCTGGTTAAAAATATGCGCTTTATAATTGGAAATTACCGTTGGTGGGAACAAACATTTTATACGATAGGCTTAACTATTTATGATATTTTGGCTGGAAGATGGGGACTTGGCCTCTCTTTACCACTATTGAAAAGAACAGTTAAAAAGGAAATTCCGGGATTAAAACAATCCGGTCTTAAAGGTGGAGTCGTATATCATGATGGGCAATTTGACGATGCACGAATGGCCGTTACGCTCGCTCAAACCGGAGTGGATTACGGTGCTATATGTCTTAACTACATTAAGGTGGAAAAGCTGGTAAAAGATAATGCCGGCAAACTTTCCGGCGTAATAGCCTTAAATCAGCTTACTGGTGAACAATACACCTTTAGATCCAGGGTAATTGTAAATGCAACAGGGGTATTTGTGGATGACATCATGGGAATGGATGCTCCTCAGGCAAAAAAGAAAGTTCGCCCGAGTCAGGGAGTGCACCTGGTTGTAGACAGCAAATTCCTGGGTGGAAATTCTGCCCTGATGATACCCAAGACAAAGGATGGTCGCGTCTTGTTTGGTGTGCCATGGCATGATAAGGTTGTATTAGGCACAACAGATACTCCGTTAAATGAATCAGTATTAGAACCACATGCGCTTGAGGAAGAAATAAATTTTATTTTAGATCAGGCCGGCCAATATCTTGAACTAAAACCAACACGGGCAGACGTGCTTTCAGTATTTGCAGGTTTACGCCCATTGGCAGCCCCTAACTCCAGGGACCCAAAAAAAACGAAGGAAATTTCGAGAAATTATAAAATATACAAGTCTAAATCAGGATTACTTACTATTACTGGTGGAAAGTGGACCACCTACCGGGAAATGGCAGAAGACGCTATCAATCAATCAATTCAAATTGCCGGACTTGCAATTAAACCTTGTGTGACAAAAAATCTCAAGGTGCATGGTTATTCGGAGGATGTTGACATGAGTAAATGGGATTATGTTTATGGAAGTGATATCTCAAAAATCAATATAATGAAAAAAGAAGACATCCAATATTCCGAATTACTTCTTAAAAATTTCACTTTTACAGTAGCTCATGTTATCTGGGCAGTAAGAGAAGAAATGGCTCAAACTATTGAAGATGTCCTTGCAAGGCGGGTCAGATTGCTCTTTTTAGACGCACGGGCAGCAATTGAAATAGCTCCAAAAGTTGCTGCAATTATGGCGAAGGAGATGAAAAAAGACAATGATTGGGTAAAAAGTCAAATAAAGGAATTTACTGAATTAGCAAAGGGATATATTCTGCAAGTGTAATTTTTCTTTTTTTAATAATAACCCAGTAGAAACAAAAATAAAGCGTTTCTTTTGCTAATCTGATTTCAAACAATGATCGTCTGGTCACTGTGGACTTACTAAATGCAATTAAATAGTATCATGAAACGAAAGGAAATACTTTTTAAAACAGTTGTAATCAGTTTGCTTTTTGTAATCTGCTCTATAACCAGCGATGTCGTCACCGCACAGATATTTAAAAACCCTTCATTGGAGATTTTGAAATATGGAAAACCGCAAGACTATTTTAAGTATACAGGTGATGGTTCTGTTCTAATCAGCGGGCATCGGGGTGGAAGGGAAAAAGGTTATCCAGAAAACAGTGTGGAAGGATTTCAAAATGTTCTAAATCAGTTACCTGCATTTTTTGAAGTTGACCCGAGACTTACAAAAGACAGCGTGATCGTACTTATGCACGACGCAACTTTGGACAGAACTACAACTGGGAAAGGCCTTTTGTCGGACTACACCTGGAAGCAACTTCAATCTTTTCGCCTGAAAGACAGGGATGGGAATATTACATCTTATTCTATCCCAACCCTTAAAGATGTCATTAAATGGAGTAAAGGAAAGACGGTTGTTAACCTCGATAAAAAAGATGTCCCAATGGAAATGATTGCCGCGCTGATAAAGAAACTTCACGCAGAAAATCATGTGATGTTGACCGTTCATACCGGCATTCAGGCCAGGTACTATTACGACCGTATTCCTTCTGTTATGCTATCTGTCTTTTCCCGTACTGAGAAAGAATATGAAGAATTGGCTAAATGTGGAGTACCTTGGGAAAATATGATCGCTTATGTCGGACCTACAATCAACTCAGAGAATAGAAAGATTGTTGATTCGCTGCACACAAAAGGAGTAAGATGCATGATCTCTGTTGCTCCTACTCATGATCAATTAAAAACTTCAGAGGAACGTCGAAAGGCTTATATCGACGAAATAAAAAAGGGACCAGATATTATTGAATCCGATATTCCCACTGAAATTGAGACCGTATTGCACTCACTTTGATTACCCACCATTCATTAATGTGAAGGAGCATCTTTAATAATCAATTACTGTTAACTTAAATAAGAAAATGTCAAAAATAGAAAAAGCGTTGGAAGCAGCAAGTGAAACGAATGCGCTTCGAATTGGAAAGGGAATTCTGAATCAGGTTCCGGAACTTTTTAGGGAACAGTTTCCTGGTAAAAGAGCCATTGTAGTTGCGGATAAAACTACATATAAGGTGGCTGGAAAAGCAGTTTATGAAGAATTAAAAGCAGCAGGCATTGAACAGGAAGAACCATTCATATTTTTTGACCAGGAATTGTATGCGGAATATTCATACATTGATCAGTTAACCGCTGCGCTGAAAACACATGATGCGATCCCTGTAGCGGTTGGTTCCGGCACAATTAATGACCTGACTAAACTTTCATCTCATCTTATGGGAAGACGTTATATGTGCGTTGCAACTGCTGCTTCAATGGACGGCTATACGGCTTTCGGTGCATCAATTACTGCAAATGGTGCAAAACAAACGTTCAATTGTCCGGCTCCGCAAGCTTGTCTGGCAGATCTGGACATCATCTGCAAAGCTCCGAAAATAATGACAGCTGCAGGCTTTGGCGATTTATTCGCGAAAATAACCGCAGGAGCTGATTGGATTCTTGCAGACGCAATGGGGGTAGAAGCAATCGACAATCAGGGATGGTCCATTGTTCAGGATGGCTTACATGACACATTATCTGATCCTCAAGGAATAGCTTCGGGAAATATGGATGCCGTTTCTAAACTGATTGAAGGTTTGATGTTGGGAGGTTTTGCGATGCAATGGGCTAAATCAAGCCGCCCGGCATCCGGGGCTGAGCACCAGTTTAGCCATCTTTGGAACATGGAACATTTTTTAAATCATGGAGAGCATATTTCCCATGGCTTCCAGGTTAGTTTAGGTACACTGGCTATCACTGCTTTATATGAACAGGTCTTAGAAACACCTTTTGATAAATTGGACATTGAGACCTGTTGCCAGTCATGGCCATCTCCTGAAGAATCTGATGCTCTGGCTTTACAATTGTTTGCCGGAACTGATTTCCCGACAATTGGCGTGCAAGAAACAAGGGCAAAATATATTTTCAGGGAAGGACTAGCCATTGAATTAAAACGACTTAAGGATAATTGGTCTATGATTCGCACTCGCTTGTCACAGCAAATTATTCCTTACAAAGAGGCAAAAGAACGCTTACAATTGGTAGGAGCTCCTACAGAACCGGAAGACATCGGCATGACACGTACTCAATTGCGTGAAGCATTTATTCGTGCCTTATTTATTCGTCGCAGGTATACTGTACTCGATCTTGCCGTACGCACCGGATACTTAAATAAATGGTTGGATGAATTATTTTCGCGTGGGGGCATCTGGGAGATTAAAAACAACAATTAATCTATTCACACTAAAAATCTATACCTTCCCGTTATTTGTAATATCATGAGCGACAACATAAATAATACATTGACTGTAATGGATCCGGATGTTGCCAAAAAATTCAAATATTGGCAGACCCGTACAATAATAACCAGCATGATCGGATACGCCATGTTCTATTTCGTTCGAAAGAATTTAAGTATAGCAATGCCGGCAATGCAGTTGGACCTTGGAATAACAAAGACAGAGTTAGGCCTTTTCCTTACATTGCATGGACTGATTTATGGTGTTTCAAAGTTTGCTAACGGATTTATTGGTGACCGTGTAAACGCCCGCTATTTCATGGTTATTGGACTGGTGCTTTCGGCAGCCTGCAATATCGTTTTTGGTTTTACTTCGGCTGTACTTGTATTTGGCATCGTATGGATGTTAAATGGATGGTTTCAGGGTATGGGATTTCCCCCTTGTGCCCGTTTGTTGACACATTGGATTCCACCTAATGAACTAGCGACAAAAATGTCCATATGGAATACATCCCATTCTATCGGGGCAGGTCTTGTGGTTATATTTTGCGGCTATGTAGTTACTTTAGGCTGGAGATGGTGCTTTTTTCTGCCATCAGCAGTAGCATTGGCGGGTGCCGTTTTCCTTTGGATTTCCCTTCGTGATATTCCGGCATCGGTAGGTTTGCCAGAAATTCGACCGGCAGGAGTTTCGCAGGAAGAAGCCGAGCATAAAGATACACCGAAAGAGTTTAAGCAATTTGTACGTAAACAGGTTTTTATGAATCCATATATCTGGGTGCTTGCGATTGCAAACTTTTTTGTTTACACCATACGTTATGCCGTTCTGGACTGGGGCCCAACACTTTTAAGTGAATGGAAAGGTTTTTCCGTCCAGAATGCAGGTTGGATGGTAGCAGCATTCGAGATATCTGGTATCATCGGTATGCTTACAGCCGGTTGGGCTACTGACAAATTCTTTGGAGGGCGTTCACCTCGTGTCTGTGTTATTTTTATGGCACTAGCTACCTTTTTCATCTTTTTGTTCTGGCGTTTAGCAGCTCCTCCAATGTGGATATCTACTTTAATACTGATAGCCGCCGGATTCAGTATATATGGTCCTCAAGCATTGATTGGAATTGCTGCTGCTAATCTTGCAACTAAACGTGCCGCGGCAACAGCCGTTGGATTCACAGGCCTTTTTGGATATGCAAGTACATTAGTTTCAGGATGGGGATTAGGATATTTAGTCAGTCATTTTGGTTGGAATTATGCTTTTGGAGTGCTTATCGGTGTTGGGATTACTGGTACGGTTACCTTCCTTCTAGCTTGGTCTGCCAAAGCTGATGGATATGGATTAAATAAAACAATATAACTATGATTACTTTGATAAATAAATATACTTCTCAAATAGAGTTGGACTCTGCAAATGAACTATACGATCGCTTACGTGAAATAAAACATGTAGTTCTAGACATGGATGGTACAATTTATAATGGCAATACTTTATTCCCATTTACCATTTCATTTTTGAAAAATCTGAAAAAGCTTGGGATTGGATATTCTTTTCTGACAAACAATCCTTCAAAGAGCATCAATGACTACCTGATGCATCTTAAAAAAATGGGAATTTCTGCCACACATGAAGAAATTTACACATCAGCACTAGCTACAATTGACTATTTGCGGAAGAATCATCCTGAAGTAAATCGGCTGTTCATCCTTGGCACTCCGAGCATGATCAAGGAATTTGAAGACGCCGGGTTTAAGTCGACCAGGGATGATGCCAACGATAAACCGGACGCGATAGTAGTTGGGTTTGACAAAACATTGGTGTATTCGCGTCTTTGCAGAGCGGCCTGGTGGATATCAAAAAAAATTCTTTATATCGCCACAAATCCCGATAAGGTTTGTCCAACGGATGACCCCGTTATATTGGTCGATTGTGGATCCATTTGCTCATGCTTGGAACATGCTACCGGACGTCTCCCTGATCTAGTAGTAGGAAAGCCAGATCCACGAATGCTGGACGGAATCTTCCAGCGTTATCATCTTCATCCATCTCAAATTGCGATGGTTGGAGATCGTATTTATACTGATCTGATGATGGCACATAAAGCTAAAACATTGGGTGTATTAGTCTTAACCGGGGAAACAACCATTGAGGTTGCCCAACCGAGTAGTTTTAAGCCTGATATTATCGCAGATGATTTAGAACAATTTGGGAATATGTTATCGGATGCAAGAAAAAATCAAAATACATTATAAAAAATTCATTGGTTTCAGTTTCGGGAAAACGAAAAATGGGTAAAAATTGAAGGTGTGAAGGAAAGTTCAAGCATAAAAATTAACTAACTTATTAGATATTAACAACAATATAAACATGTATTTATGAAAAATGCATCAGGAAGAACCTCTGTTTTTTCAAATAAGTTAGGCATCCCACGTCCGTTGACCTGGGGGTATTTGGGAATATTACTTTTCATGATGGGTGATGGTATGGAGCAGGGCTGGCTTAGTCCCTACCTGGTTGAACGAGGCATGTCCATGCAGCAGTCGGCCACCCTTTTCACCGTGTATGGTATCACCATTGCTATCTCATCCTGGTTTTCTGGAGTTTTAGCTGAAGGTTTTGGTGTTAAAAAGACGATGCTGATAGGTTTGATTCTCTATCTTTTGGGAACAGTTGGTTTTGTTGGTTACGCTTTACCAAGCCTGCATCAGGTCGTAATGCTTTTAACCTATGCCTTACGCGGATTTGGCTATCCTTTGTTTGCCTACTCCTTTTTAGTCTGGATTACTTATTGCAGTCCGAAGGAATCCCTGGGCCGAGCTGTGGGCTGGTTTTGGTTTGTCTTTACAGGAGGTCTGGTAGTTCTTGGAGCCTTCTTCTCCAGTTGGTCCATAACCCGGCTAGGATATATAACCACGCTATGGAGCGCATTGATATGGGTACTATTAGGCGCTTTTTTTGCCCTGATCATGGTAAAAGACAACACCGTAAAAGGGATGGGAGGCAGTATGAAGGAAAAACTTACAGAACTCTTGCGGGGTCTGACTATCGCGCGTGACGAGCCCAAGGTATTGTTGGGTGGCATAGTTCGACTAATCAACACTACTGCACAGTTTGCTTTCCCGGTGTTCCTCCCAACCTATATGGCATCACATGGTTTTTCCACCACCGAATGGTTGCAAATTTGGGGAACCATCTTTACAGGTAATATTATTTTTAACCTCATCTTTGGTTTTGTAGGCGATTCGATGGGCTGGCGGAATACGGTAATGTGGTTTGGCGGAGTTGGTTGCGGATTGTCTACACTGCTTTTTTATTACTCACCACAACTATTTGGCAGTAATTTCTGGGCTGTTATGGCAGCAGGTGTTTTATGGGGCGCGTTGTTAGCCGGTTATGTCCCTTTGTCAGCTCTCGTTCCCTCCCTGGTCAAAAAAGAGAAAGGTGCTGCCATGGCCATCCTGAACCTAGGGGCAGGACTCCCGGTTTTTGTTGGCCCGGCTATTGTTGTCCTTTTTATTGGCATGGTCGGTAATGAAGGGATAGCATGGATACTTGCCATATTATATTTCATCGGTGCTTTTCTTACCAAATTTATCACTTTGACTGATAATGCAAAAACAACTCATCATGTCACAGTAATGGAAGTGTAATAATACAAGATAATAGTGGCCGACAGATTTCATTTATTGGCAAATTTATCAGACAGATTATATAAGGTTATCAAGCACTAATACAAGGATTTATCAAATTCCTTACTTGAATATTTACCACCTAATGTCACAATTGCCTAGACATTTCCGATGAAAAACCACCGAAAGGTACAGGAAAAAAGAAAGGAGAAATGAATGATTATTTCAAAGAGAGATTTGATAAAGTAAAAGAAATGCTTAAAGATGGGGGTCTCAATAAAATCAATAGCAAAATCGTTACAGATGTCAAAGAATACGGTTCGTCGTTATTCCAAAATGAATATTTTTTTAAATAAAGGCATTCATGTCAGGAATAATTACAATGAATATCAGGAAATTATAGAAAGGGAGTTTTCCGAATGGAAAAATATTACAACGATATTTGACAGTATTACAAAAATAGGTTTTAATGGGGGTAAGACCAGTTTTTATGAACAATTCAAAGATCATCCTATACGGACAAATCCAGAGATAAAAACATTGCCGGTAGTTAAACAAAGACTAATGTCTCCACGGAAGATCGCAAGATATCTGCGATTTGCGGACTGTCTAAAATCAAGAATAATTTCGAAAGAGAAATTTTTTCGGTGGAATTATTCAATCTAAAGTAACTTCTTAGCGTGTATAATTTTAGCAATGATTGGCTATCAATGATAATTATGGCTGTTATTGGAATACCCATTTATATGTGCAATGGTGCTGACATATTCATACTTAAACCTCTATTGAATTTTACAAATCTCTCACTCGGTTCTGCTATGGTTTTTTTTAACCTCTTCTGCTGTATGCATATCCTCAATCGTTGTGCTTTCAAAATTCCTGGGCAGGAGCCTTACAACAGTGCTGGTAATATGTGTAGGTATCATATCATTGATAATTGGAGCATTAATTAACTTGTGTTGTTAATTTTTTAAAGTTGAACAAACAGCAATGATCGCCTTCTAGGATAACTTGATGAGTACCATTTCAAGTAGAATCGGCGGTTTAATATGTACACAATATTCGATTCACTCATAAATAAAATGGTTTTAAATAACCCTATACGTTCATAATCTGTTAATTAACATGGGCTGATTATTCGCCTATACCAAAAAGATTAAATCTATGTGATTGTTCATTAGTACAAGATACCTATGGAAAATGAATTAAATGAACTGATTAATGACATTGATTTGTTGGTGAACTTGATTTCTACAGGAGAAATTTTTGAATCAGAACAATGCTCTCTAAAAGCCCAAAAGGACGCAGCAAAGATAAAACCATTGCTTATTAGACAGTTTTATTCTATTCAAAGTGTATCAAATCAGAAAATATTCATCAGAAATCACTATGCTCGATTGGTTTCGTTGAACGATGTTCTTTTCGAAGCTATTAACAAAAAAGAAAGCCCGGAGATGGATCAGGACTTGTCTAAAGCCCAAAAGTCAGTTCTGCTTATCCTTGATAGTTTACTGGTTTTTATCCTGAATAACTTCTCCGCTTATCATGACAAAGGTCAGAAAATGCCGAAGAATTCCCAAATTTCATTTGGGAAGGAAATGTCCAAAAAAGTTGAAAAATTAAGATTAAAGGATGATGACCTAGATCATATTTTGTATGAGAAGGTAAGGGCTTCAATTCATCAAAGGATAAACGCCGATGGATTCGGAATTACTTGCGGATTGATGTCATATCTGAATGAATTTGTTCAGGAGATCGATTTGATCAGGGATTCCAACAAGGAACATTCTTTTTCAATATCGTTAAATGATGTCCTAATCGCATTTAATTTTAATACTCTTCCTGTTGTTCATTACCTGATAAATGTGATCATTGAAGATGTCAATAAAATAGACTCTGCGAAAGATAAGATCGAACGTTTAAATCATTGGCTGAAAAAGATAAATCAGGTGCCGATTAAACCAGCTTATGCTTTTGATTCCAACCATGAAGCTGTACATATTTTCCTTGGCAACTGGGTACAGGAAGAAATACGTTTTTATGAAAAAAGTCTCCTTCTTTTTTCTGGTTTTGGTTATTCGACGGGAATTCCAGGAGTTACATATACTGGGTATAAAATTGAGACCGAGTTGTCAGTTACCCAAATTGCCTGTATGGTTCGACTATTTACTGAATGTGGAATAATCAAAAATAATAATGTGCGAGAATTGTTAAATTTTCTTGCAGAGCACACACGTTCTAAAAAACGAGAGAGCATTTCTGCAGAGAGTTTGAGGTTGAAATATTACAACATCGAAGAATCAACCCGTGGGGAAGTTCGCAAAATTATATTTCAATTTTTGAAAAAGATTAATCTGACCATGTGATCTGAACCTCTCCTTTCCCCGGGTTGTCAACCAAATCCCCAAGACCAAGGGATTGTAAATAACTGAAAAGTTCCATAACTGCGTGATACGATAATCCCAACGTATGTATCATGTCATAATCGGAGACTTTTAGTAGATCGTCAAGATTTTTAAAATTGAGTTGTTTGCAAAGGTTTTGAACCTCATCACCAAGTGGTAAATCCTTGATTGTACGGGTGATTATTTCCTGATTATTTTCCATTTTTCTGTTTTATTAAGCTTTCTTTTTTAAAAAATGAATTTAATGGCAATTTTCTGATTTTTTTGGTCTTATTTTACAATTGGTTTGACTCAGAAATAGATTGTCATTTGCTTGATTCAAAAATACATAAAAAACAAATACAGCACAATAGCGGTATCTAATTAGCGGTACCAATTTAGTGGGATTTATCCTTTATTTGTTTTATGACAAAAAAGGGTGACTATACTGAAAAGCAATTGCATAATTTAGGTGAAAGATTCAAAAAATTGCGAAAGGAAAGAGATTTTTCGAATTATGAACATTTTGCTTATGAGAATGATTTGTCTCGTACTCAATATGGAAGATACGAGAATGGCGAAGATCTTCGGTTTAGTAGCTTATTGAAAGTTTTAAAAGCAATGAATATCTCGTTGAAAGATTTTTTCAGCGAAGGTTTTGAATAACAGTAATTTAACTACTGGTTAATTTACTCCTAATCTTTTCAACTTCATTTCTCGGATTTCCCAAAATCTTTCCAATAATATCCATACTATTGGTAGCTTAAAGCAATGAAGAAATATAACCTTCCAATTTCCACACTTGGAGATTTATATTGTCGGTAAATAATGAAAATCCGCGCACTTATCGTCCGAAATTATCTACATTTTTATCAGAGATACTTTTTTTATAGCCAATGAAGGAGTTAATCTGAATGGAATAGACTGAAATTCTATTATTTAGTCTTTGATATTCAAATAAGCTGAGCCCTAATTACATTGAAATCAGACTCAATTCTGGTTTTCTTGTTATGTTTATCCCGAAACGATTTATAAATGGTTAAATGTCAGTAATCTATACAAATATACAGTAAATGAAAATTTATTAATTTATTTCTTTCAAACTCAATATATTGAATCCTGTCAATTGGAAGAGTTTTGATACCTGATTATCCTTTAAGTTTTTATTAATTCGTTATGTATCTATATATTAGCCATATACAGATTGTTTGTTATCTCGTGTTACTTGACTATTCCATTTTATATATTTAATTTAATAGAAAAAATAACACAAAATCGAAACAACATGGAAAATAGTAAATTTAGAGTGATAATCTGTGGGATGGAAGAGAAACTCCGCTTGTTGGATGGAGACAATGAAAACTTTCAAAACCGGATCATAGCCGCAATTAATTTATGTGCATCAACCTATAACGAATTACGGGAATTTGTGCTAAAACATGGGTTAAAAACACAGGCCGATGAGATCTATTTTTTCAAAGTTGTTAAACCTCTTGTTTATGGAAAATTATTGTATTACATTGAAATTTATTACATTGAAGCCAAACGTCCTATTGTGAACCTCTCACTTCAACAGGAATACTTTGCAGGAATTCAAAAGAAAATACATGCATTTTTTGACGAATACCGGGAGTTTTACAGTTATTACCGAAGTGGTTCAAGTCTATTTGATAACCATTTTTTTGTTCGTGGCCAAACAGACACATTCCTTGCTACAATAAATACGCGAGTTATAACTTATCCAGAGTTTAATACCAGCCATGATTATGTATTGTCGAAGATTAAAGCATTTGAATTGGTATTACAATATATTGATCACGAGATAAAAAATATTATCAGGAAAGGTATAGAAACTGATAAAATTCAGAAGGTCGGAATTGAAACAGACTTATTTTGGACTGAGAATAAGGTTTCGTTGATCGAACTGATTTATGCCCTGCATAGTTCTGGAGCCATCAACAAAGGGAAGTTTGACATTAAACACCTCTCTACAATTTTTGAAAAAATATTTCATATTGAGTTAGGAAATATTTATCGTTCTTTTACTGAAATAAGAATACGCAAAAAGGAAAGAACAAAATTTCTTGACTATCTCAGGGATCGATTGCTAAACAAAATGGATGAGGACGACTAAAAGTGAAACATAGAGCAATTGGCTCCAAAAACAAGAAGAGAATAGGTTAAGAAATTATTGTCTCCTGATTAACGATATAAAACAGCCAACTTGGGTGCAACTTTGGAAAAGCTTGGTGTAGAACTTTTCAATTTTGGATGAATTCAAAATAAATCATTCAAAAATTGATAAATTAAGCCAGCAAAAATTGTCACTATAGACCATCTCCGTAAATTCAAAGTTTAATTCTTCCGTATGTTGAAAAGGATGCTCTTAGAGCACTATGTACAGCAGGGACCCAAAGCGGCTCAAATCCTGAAATATCTGTAAGCTATTAAGAATTTCACCAGAGACACTGCAAAATATCCATATGAGTGATACCCTGCCTTTTACCAAAATCGGTGGGGTTTTTATTTTATGACTTCAAATATTTTTCACAAAATGCCAGAAACCAAAGCAGCAAAAAAATCGGCTTAGCATTAACGGAGGACGATGAACAATACCCTACGCCTAAACTTTTTGGGGTTAATCAAAAATCCAGGGATGATCCATTTTCGGAATTGGCTGCCATAAAATAATTGATTTATGGTTCCGTTAAAGAATACAGCCTGTATTCAAAATTTACTGGATAGAATTGTCTTTTGTTCCTCCGGCCTGTTCGCTTGTGCTTTGCTCATTAGCTCCTTTAGCACGATCATTCCTCTCTAAGCCAGTCGCTTCTTTCGCGCATCCTTATGTCACACTATGGGAAGAGTGGTGCTGTTCGGTTCGAAGGCAACGGTTAACTGATCATTCGCAGATTCTACCTTTTCACTTTCATCACCACACTTCCTTTTTTTGAAAATTTATGAGATTATTTTTTAAGGTCATAAATCTCCAAGTTAAAAAAAAATTATAATCTGGGCTATCAGTGAATCTGAAAAATGCAAGGCCCGGACAAGTGCTCCGTTACGATGGCTCATAAGATATCTTTTTTGTTAATATAAAGTGCCGTAACAGCCTTGCATTTTATCCACGACAAGCAAATTATCGCACTTTCTTTTCTTCTTTCCAGTTTTTCCTTTCACTTTTAAAAATATTTTTGTCCTTTTAATTCAGTTAAAACAGCCCTGTTTGGAACAGGAAGAACCTGCCATTCGATCAATCAGGAATCAAAACGATGCAACCTAAATCAAATGGTATTAAACTATAAATCTGATATTTAACCATATAAAACACCAAACTTGGGTACAACTTGTGTAATATATATTTTGGAAATTTTCATATTTGGGAGAATCAAAATAAACCATTTTAAATTGAAAAGTTATGCCAGCAGAAATTGTTACTTCAGATGATCTCAGGGAATTCAAAATTGAATTATTCCGTGAGTTGAAAAGGATGCTCCAGGAGCACCATGGCCAGCCATCCAAAAAGTGGCTTAAATCCTACGAAATCCGTAAATTACTGGGAATTTCACCCGGAACACTGCAGAATCTCCGGATGAATGGCACTCTTCCTTTTACCAAAATCGGCGGAGTTTTGTTTTATGACTACGAGGACATCCGCAAAATGCTTGAACCAATTCAGCCCAAAACCCGGTTTGGGCCCGAATCAAGAAGATGAACTATATCCGGCATATGAACGGTTTTTTTATGCGAATAGCAGAAGATCAGCGGATAACTTCGTTTCATATCAGCTTGTATATGGCGTTATTCCAGGTTTGGAACCTGAACCGGTTTCAGAATCCTTTTACAATTGTGCGTGACGAGATGATGCAGTTAGCGAGGATCGGTTCGGTAAATACCTATGCCCGTTGCATAAAGCAACTTCAGGAGTGGGGATATATCCGGTATGTCTCCGCTTCAAATATGTATGCAGGAAGCCAGGTTATCTGTATCAGTTTTGATACTGCAAGGAATACCGCAACTGATACAGCAAGTGATACGCCTTCCTATTATATAAACATTACAAACTTTAATAAACAGGACCCCGGTAAAAATAATAGAAATGGAAGAGGAAAAAAGCCATCCGGAATACACCAAATCCATGTTGCAAATGACAAAGATTATTCAGAACCCCTATGATGAAATTGCAGAATTGAAAAACGGATTTTTCAATTTTAGTTTTTCGGCAAGCCTGGATTGGTTACAAAAACAGGGACGAATTTTCTTCGGAGATCACTTCACTGTTTTTCCAGAGGATCACGAACTGATTTACAAATTACTGGTTTATGCCATCGGTGATTTTGAAAATACTGCACGCCACAACTTGAATCTGAGAAAAGGAATTCTGATGAATGGACCTGTCGGGTGCGGAAAGACATCGCTTATGACCCTGCTCAAGGCGTTCTTTCCACAGGAGAAACAGTATACCCTGAAATCGGTCAGGGAAATCACTTTTGAATTTGAAAGGGATGGTTTTAGGGTAATCAGCCGCTACAGTAACCTGGCTTTTTGCAATTCTCCGTTTTCACAGGTAAACAGGGCTTTTTGCTTCGATGACCTGGGTATTGAACAGCCGATCAAATACTTCGGTAACGAATGCAATGTAATGGCAGAGATACTGCTGAGCCGGTACGACCTGTTTATTCAGAAAGGGGTACTGACCCATATTACTACCAACCTTTCAGCTTCCGAACTTGAATCGATGTATGGAAACCGCGTCCGCAGCCGGATGCGCGAGATGTTTAACCTGGTGGCATTTGAAAGAAGTGCGAAAGACAAACGCGTTTAAGTTTGTAATACTGCCCGTTAATCAAAAAAACAGGATGAAAAACAATAGTATTTTCAGATCAATTTGTAGTTTCAAAGGGATAATAATTCCATTGAACTAAAGCCTTTTTTTACAATAACTCCTGTTCCCAAGGCATGTTCGTTTTACTTTGCTCAACCGCTCCCCGGCCCGCTCGTTCCTCACGGAGCCCGGTTGCTTATTTCGTACGTTCATCTCACAAGCCTTTCGTCACACAATGGGAAGAGTGGCGCTGCACGGCTCAAAGGCAGCGATCAGCCGCTCTTTCACAGGAACTGCCCTCACCTTCAGCACCACACTTCCTGTTTTTAAAGTTCTCTGCAGTTGTTTTTGAAGTAAATCCTATCTCGTCAAAGCAAAAAAAAAAAGAAAATTAACCTGGCGGCATTTGAGAAAAAACGCAAAAGACAAACGCGTTTAAGTGTTTAAGTTTGTAATACTGCCTGTTAATCACAAAAACAGGATGAAAACAATAGCATTTTCAGATCAATTTGTAGTTTCAAAGGGATAATAATTCCATTGAACTAAAGCCTTTTTTTTACAATAACTCCTGTTCCCAAGGCATGTTCGTTTTACTTTGCTCAACCGCTCCCCGGCCCGCTCGTTCCTCACGGAGCCCGGTTGCTTATTTCG
>JAATGF010000024.1 GCA_015654795.1 Bacteroidales bacterium | reverse complement strand
TCAGCGTATAAGGGATTTTTACCCTGTGGAATAAATGCTTCGCTATTCAACAGGGTGAACCCTCTGGAAAAATACACTCGCCGTAAAATCTCTTTTGTAACCGAAAATTTGTATTTTCGAAGTTTTTCAAGAGCTTACAACGAGTGCGCGCTGCTTATGCAGGGCGCACACACGGGTTTTGCGTCAGGCGGGCTGACGTGCAAACTTGGAGCATTGTGCTTCTATTGAAGTTCAGTGCAGGTTGATAGTGAAGTGCTCCGAAACCCGCCCGAACGCAAAGCCCGAAAACGTTATGCCTCATGCTAAAAGAAACTGCTTCGAAAATAATTTCGTTTAAAATTTGTTATTGTTGCCCAATTAGGTAACTTCGTTGTGTAATTGAAAAATTTATGCGGACAACTTACGTTTATGGAAACGAATTTTGGGACTTTTATTATGCACAAAGGTCTGAAGTTCAAGATAAAATTGATTGGGTTATCGGTTTAGTAAGGTCATTAAGAATGGTTCCAGAGAAATTTTTCAAACATCTGGAAGGAACTGATGGACTTTTTGAGATCAGAATCAAAGTAGGCAGCGACATATTTCGAGTTTTCTGCTTTTTTGACGAAGGAAATTTGGTAATACTAATCAATGGTTTTCAAAAAAAGACAGACAAAACTCCGAAAAATGAAATTGAGAAAGCAGAACGTTTAAAACAGAAATATTATGAAGACAAATCAAGAAAATAATCTTGTTTCATGGGACGATCATTTGAACAAGAAATATGGGGAAATAGGTACTCCCTCGAGAGAAAAGTACGAAGAAGGATTTGAAAATTTTAAAATCGGTGTGCTTATCCAGGAAGCAAGAAAAAAACAAAACTTGACACAGGAGGAACTTGCACAAAAGTGTGGCACAACAAAAAACTATATTTCGAGAATTGAGAATAATGCCAGCGACATTCGCCTTTCAACACTTATGAGAATAATTCGCGAAGGCCTAGGAGGACATCTTAAATTAAGTCTTGAAATTTAATACAAAAAGCACGAAGGCATAACAGCACCTACCCGCAAGCCGGATTTCGGCGCTTTGTTGACAGGAATCCGTCAGCTGACGGATGAAATGCAGCACTTCGTGGGAAGTTCGGTAGTTAAAATCCCGCCCTGCGTGTAGTTGCGGAACGTTGTGTGTAATTTTATCAAAAAGCCGTTCCGGGATTTTGAATTGATACCAAGAATTGGTATTTTTGAAAAAAAAATATCTACAATGGCAAAGAATACATCAATACTACTTGGAGAATATTTCGAGAACTTTGTTAATGAGAAAATTTCTACTGGAAAGTTTTCGTCTGTCAGTGAGGTTGTTAGAACAGCTCTTCGTCTTATGGAGAATGAGGAGAATAGGTATAAAGCTCTAATTAAGGAGCTTGAAATTGGAGAGAAGAGTGGATTTGTTAAAGACTTTGACCGAACCGAAAATCTTAAAAATATTCATGGTAGACACTTAAAGAAATGAGATACTCCATTAGCGAGAAAGCAAATCAAGATATCGAAAAGATATGGTTGTACACGTTTGAAAACTGGTCGCTTGAGCAAGCTGATAGATACTACAATCTAATTTTAGACGAAATCGAATTTATTTCTGAGAACTTTGAAAGTGGAAAATCCGTTGACTACATTAAAAAAGGATATAGAGCATCAATTGTGAAGTCGCACATCATTTTCTATAAGAAATCCAAAAGAAATATTGTTGAAATAATAAGAGTTTTACACCAGAAAATGGACATTGAAAACCGAATAGACGAATAAGAAACTACACACAAACGCCATATTCCATAAGTGGTTTAGAAGGTTTGCAACAGTTCGTCACGCATCGGGGTTTGGCACGGTGGATACAGATGCAGCTCCGCAAACCCTTACGAAACATGGCGTCGACCGTTGGCGGTCATTGTGACGAACGGCCGTGCAGAAAATAACAGACAGAAAAATGAAAATTGAAACACATAATATAAACGACATAAAAGTTGCAGAAATAACTTCTGATAATATCATTATTAACTCGGTACAAGACGGTTTAGATTTACTTGGAAATCTTTACTATCAGGACTTTGACAAATTGATTATCTATGAAAAGAATATTACGCCAGACTTTTTTGACCTAAAAAATGGCATTGCAGGAGAAATCTTGCAGAAATTTTCCAATTATCGCGTTCGATTGGCTATTGTTGGCGACTTTTCAAAGTATTCAAGCAAGAGCGTTAAAGGCTTCATTTATGAAAGCAACAAGGGCAGACACATCAACTTTGTAGCTTCACAAACAGAAGCAATAGAAATACTATCAGGCAAATAATAGTAATGCCTTTGATTTGAGCTTCAATGACAGGCTAATACATAGATTTTTGTTGTAAATTTGCCATATTACAATAAAGCTTATGGCAAAAAGTTCAAAAATCATCGTTCAGGAAACAGAAATCACCTTTATCAATAAAGAAACAGGTGAATATATTTCCTTGACGGATATAGCAAAATACAGAAATCCCATAGAGCCTTTTTCTATCATCAATAATTGGATGCGGAGCAGAAGCACCATTGAGTTTTTGGGACTTTGGGAAAAACTGAACAACCCTGATTTTAAACCTATCGAATTCGATAGGTTTAGAAATGAAGCAGGAAGCAACTACTTCGTTTTATCGCCCCAGAGATGGATTGGAAGTACTAATGCGGCAGGGATAATTTCAAAATCAGGAAGATACGGAGGGACTTTTGCCCATACTGACATTGCTTTTGAGTTTGCTTCTTGGATTTCATCGGAGTTTAAGTTGTATTTGATAACAGAGTTCAAACGGCTAAAACAGGATGAAAACTACCGTTTGCAGTTAGAATGGAATTTGCAACGCACTATTTCCAAAATCAATTACCGCATACACACGGACGCAATTAAGGAAAACCTGATACCCAAAGAAATTACAAAACAACAAGCCAGCTTTGTTTACGCCAACGAAGCGGACTTATTGAACGTTGCCCTTTTCGGCATTACAGCTAAAGAGTGGCGGGACAGCAATCCAGACAGTAGCGGAAACATCAGGGATTATGCGACATTGGAACAGTTGGTTGTTTTAAGCAATATGGAAGGAATAAACGCATTGCTTATTCAACAAGGATTGACACAAAGCGAACGACTTATCCAACTCAACACAGTTGCCATTACTCAAATGAAATCGCTGATTGAAAGTAAGGCGATTAAGAAACTGAAATAAGAATGGACGAAACAACAACGAACCGCCAACACAGTGTATAAGCCATAAGGTTTTCAGTGGGTTGCGAAGGTTTTCTCTCGCATCAGCGTTTCGTCCCGGGTGACAGGGATGTGGCTCCGATTTTCCTTACGGCTCATACACTCAACCGTTAGCAACCATTATATTACCAGACACGATGAAACAATTTTTGATTATGATAGCTTTTATAACTCTTCAATTAGTCACATGTGGACAAGATATTTACACATCTTACACATCGAGAAAGGGTTCAAAATTCTTTCCCGGACACCTTGATATCGCAATAACTATTGAAAGTAATCATTTGAGATATGAGTTATTTAATCATTGGTATTCTGGTTCATATGCAGAATTGAGACAACTTACTATTCCACTGGACAGTTTAAAAAAACTTGACATCAACAATGACTCTATTAATATCAATATTCTGGACAAAAGAATTCATTTGATTGACAAAAAATTTCATATAAATAAAAAAATCAGACATAGAAATTTGTGTACTTCGACTGAGAATATGAGAAAGATTTCCTATGCTTACAAGGTTTCTTCTCAATATGAGAATGTCAGACATTTTGAACTTTACAAATGGGACGATTTGA
>JAATGF010000076.1 GCA_015654795.1 Bacteroidales bacterium | reverse complement strand
GGGGTGTCGCAAACTGGATATTACCTAAAAAATCCTCGTTCCATTTGTAATGATTTTTGAAATTTCATTTTTGATAATCAGGATTATAGTATAAGTGACAATTTATTAAGGGCAATTTATTTTTTGATTTACGTCACCCCACCTGTAAGGGTGATACCCCGGCTCATCTAATATCGCAATGCTCTTAAATCTTGTATTTTAACTTTGTGTTCCTCATTCACATGCCTCAACCGTTCTTCCCCTGGGATGAGCTAACCTATCGGATCAGCTGCCTCAAAAATTTCCATCCCCTTTTTCCGCCATGATCTGCCGTGCGTCTTTACCCCTGCCACCCTGTAAGGGTGATATATCGGTAGCCCCGGCTTTCAAGCCGGGGAAAATAATATCAGAAACCAAAAGCGCCGGTGTGCAAATCTCATTCAAAACACCAGCCTTTCTTTCCGGCGCAATGGCACTCACCTGATTTTATCCTCCAATCCCCGGCCTCTCCTGAAATTTTACTCACAATTTTTTTGATTGATTTTGTTATTAAAAAATATATATTTGCACTTTCGATTTACAAGTACAAATATAAAGAATGCTTGCATTATGCAAGTAATAACACATGAAACCCTCATGAGCAAAGGCTCGCCAAAGAAGTTGAATATCCCGGAGGATTCCATGTGACCTTTAAAAATCAAATTATAAACGCATGAAAGAAATAAAAAAGCGTTCCGAATGCCCGATAAGTTTTTGTCTGGATTTTTTTGGAGACAAATGGGCAATACTTATTATCAGAGATATGATACTCAATGATAAAACTACATTTGGTGACTTTTTAAGATCAGACGAGGGTATTGCAACAAACATCCTTACCGACCGTTTAAAAATGTTGGAAACCGAAGGATTTATTGTCAGGTATCCCGTATCAGGAAAAGCAAGAATTGGCTATTGCTTAACAGAAAAGGGTATTAGTCTTATTCCTGTCATCATTGAGATGGCGCTATGGGGTGCCGCGCAAAACATAAATGGATACAGAAAGGAATTTGGTATTCAGCTAAAAAAGGATAAGGCTGGAGTAATTAAACAGTTGGCAATGAAGCTCACTGAAAAATATATAACTATTAAAAGCGACATGGAAAATAATTTTTTGAATTGAAATTCTTCAGGAAAAATTAAATAAATACATCATTATGGGAATCATACACTTAGAAACATTCATACTGGCGGTTATCATTTTTGCTCTTACGCCAGGAGTAGATACGATTTATATTTTGAACAGGACAATAAATCAAGGTTGGCTTGCCGGAATCTATTCTTCACTGGGTATTTTATCGGGGGTACTTGTCCATATTACATTAGCTACTTTGGGGCTCTCGGTGATACTGGCAGAATCCGCTATCGCTTTTTCCGTCGTCAAATATCTTGGTGCTGCTTATTTATTTTATCTTGGATTAACCAAACTATGTTCCAAAAATAAAATGTTGAAGCCCATAAAATCCGAAAAGAAAGAACCCATGTTGAAAATATATATTTCAGGGGTGATTGCAAACGTCTTAAATCCTAAGGTAGCCCTGTTTTTTCTCGCTTTTTTTCCTCAATTTGTTGATCCAACCTACCAGGGAACTGTCTCCCCTTTTTTATCTCTTGGAATTATTTATATATTACTTGATTTGATTTGGTGTATACTTATTACTGTTGGAACTTCTTTCTTCACATATAAAGTGGTGAATAATCTTAAAATCAGTGTGTGGATGAATAAAATATCCGGATTAGTTTATATTCTTTTAGGATTAAAAATTGCTTTTAGTAAAAGGATCAACTGAATTCAGCATCAGACAGAATACTATTTTCTGATGGAAATCAGCTAAAATATCATGGCATTACAGAGGACCTGTGTTCCAATTTGCACCTGCAATTAGCAAGTATAAATTCTAAAAGATACCGGTAAACAATTATCTGATACTTTGCAACATTAAAATTTCAAAAGAATGAACGATTTATTAAAATTTACAATTTTAAAACAGAGATTAAAAGATAAATAATGGGAAAGGACATTGATTATAAAATTGAAAATGGATTTCAAAAGTTTAGGCTTTTAGATCGTGCGACGACTATTCAGCCCTTGGAAAAACTGAATAAAGAATTGAATGGCATTGAAGTCTATGTCAAACGTGACGATGTAATGGGAATGGGTCTTGGCGGAAACAAATTAAGAAAGCTTGAGTATCTTCTTGGTGATGCCATTCAAAAAGATTCGGATGTACTGATTACATCCGGTGGAATACAATCCAATCACGCCCGCCTGACGGCTGTAGCAGCTTCCTATGCAGGTTTGGAGTATGAGATAGTCTTAACGCAGCCGGTTCCCAAAGACGATTCTGCGTATATGGAAAATGGCAATATCTTACTCGAAAGAATTCTTGATGCGAAAATGCATATACTCCCAAAAGGAGCAGACACTCAGCAATTTATTGATCAGCGTGTATCAGAACTCCAGGCAGAAGGTAAAAAAGCATATACTATTCCGCTGGGAGGATCCAGCCCGATTGGTTGTTTAGGGTATGTTTCCTGTTTTCAGGAAATTGTAACACAATCGAAAGAATTCAATATTCATTTTAATACTGTTGTCATCCCGAATGGAAGTGGTGGCACACATGCCGGACTATTGGCCGGATTGAAAGCTTCAGGTGTTCAGGGTGTTCACATAAAATCATATACGGTACTGGCTCCTTTGGTTACGGCAACAAACATTACTTATGATAAAACAAAAGCAACTTTACAGCTTATTGATAAGAATATACCGGTATCCAAAGAAGATATTGATATTAATGCTGATTTTTTAGGTGCCGGATATGGAATACCAACAGATGAAATGATTAAAACCGTAAAATTGCTGGCACGGACAGAAGGTATTTTTTTAGACCCGGTATACAGCGGCAAAGCCTTTGCAGGCATGTTAAGCGATATACATGCAGGTAAATTTGAAAATTGTTCAAAAATTTTATTTATCCTAACCGGAGGGACACCAGGCTTGTTTGCTTACGGACCTACTTTTACAGGGGAGCGCATATAAAATTGGCGATCTGCTACCACAGAATCTAAAGCTCTGAGATTAACCCTAGGGTTGGGCGAATGGATACGCATAAACTTTTATCCAAAGATGCTAAATTTACATTTTAATTCCTTGTCTTTTTAAAATAATCATTTTATTCACAGTTATTTATAGTTTATTGCAAATTCTTGTTGCTTGATTGTTATGCAATTTATGAAAAATATTTGAGAGATTTGCAAATCCCGTTCCATTGTATCTTATTTTCCGTTACATAATCCCCCTAACACCCTGTAAGGGTGATATATCGGTAGCCCCGGCTTTCAAACCGGGGATTTAAATTTTATTTAATGGTTCCGTTAGGGACCTAATATCGGTAGAATAAAATATAATAATCATCTCTTGTCCCGTATGGGACAATACCAATGATGAATGTTAACCTTTCTTTTTATCCACCAATTAACTCCATATACTCAAAACCTTACATTTTTGGCGGGTCATTTTTTTTACTCCCCAATTGATGTTTTAATGCTAATCCATTGGTTGTCAGTCTGTATTTCTGATTACGACTTTTCGATTTATCGGGCAAGGTCTTTTCAATCAAGCCTTGTGACAATGCCGGATCAAGATAATTTTTTGCAAAATGTGATCCATGAAAATGGGTACACTTTATCGTTGACGAAGGAAAGTACAACTGCGGATCGGGTGCAAAAGTCAGTAGCGCACTGTTTACCAATTTTCCTTCCCTGATCATTCTCAAATGTTTTAACACCCGTTCAACCGATGCGGTTTCTTTAATCGGGAAATTGCGTTTTTTTCGGGCTATGGCAATAAATTCCTTAATTTTACTCTCATCCAACGCAGTAATACTCGCTGTTGGATGTAAGCTGTCATCAAAGTCGTGACTTTCTATTTTACCTGTTTGCTTTAAGAACAATACACACGACCTGTAAACTTCTTGTTTAAGCGTATCAAAATCCGAAAATTTCTTTCGCGAAACATCCTGCTCAATTTTCCGGATGAAGGCAACTTCTTTGGGGTGACGTACAATGCTTTTCACATCTTTAATAAAAATCCACCGGGGCAAATGTTTTTTTTTAGCATGATCGTACTCCCTCTCGGTAGGTGAGATGCCCTCCTGATCTTCATAGCCATATGCTTCACCAATCAAGCCGATGTAGATATTCGAATCTTCTACCTCACTGATGTAAACCTTGCTGGGCGAATGTGTAGTGGCCGGAATCTCTTCGAACAAGAATGGCTCAAAAAAAGTACCCAGTAAAGGATCGTGTCTCAGATAACGGGCCAACTCTTCCCTTGCAAATTCGCTTTGTATGCTCGATATAAATACTTTGAGTTTCTTCACAACACCAATTATTTATGTTTTAAAGATACTAAAAAAAATTACTTGTTTTTAACTTCCTTTATTTCAGTTTCTACAGAAAAACTTATCAACCACGATAAGTATTCGGGAATAAACCTTTATTCTTTCAATTGGGTGTACGACAAAATTCCCTTTTTATCAAAAAATATGGTTCTACTATGAGAAACTGTTTAAAAATTTCCCTATGTGAAATTTTTAAACAGTTTATGAGCTTTTGACCATATCCGTGGCTCAAAAGCGTGTTGAAACTAATCCTTGCTTTTTACAAAAATAACCTATCAGCGTCGAATAGCGAAGCCTAAAAACTCATATTTCTGATTTTCCTTCACGAACCCAAATCCCCTTGGTCCCCCTTTTTACAAATAGGGAAACCGCCCGATCAACCTTTTAGCGAAAGAGCAAAGCTAACCTCCCCAATTCAGATAGAAGACTGGAAGGATTTACAAAAAGGTGAACAGCTTTGATTCTCTCTTCTTCCAAGGGTACAACCTTCTTCGGAGAGCTCTCCCCCTTTGAAAAAGGGGGGCCAGGGGGGATTTCCTGTAGGGTGTAAAAAAGGAATTTCGTCAATAAAAAGGGACTGCGCTCTTTAGTTTAAAATTGTTGAAATAAATTAGCTCAATTTCATAGGCAAAGATCAATGACAATATTCAAAATTCTTTGTATCTTTATTATCAGCACGTAACCACAGAAACTATGAATCCAAAAAATCAATATAACCGAAACCTCAAACCCCTCGCCCGAAAATTGCGCACCGAAGGGACAAAAGGAGAAGCAATATTATGGTTTTATGCCTTAAAAGCCAGAAAAATGTATGGATATCAATTCAACCGTCAATTCCCTATTGGCGACTATATCGTTGATTTTATATGCAGAAAACTAAATCTTATCATAGAGATTGATGGCAATTCACACTTTACAAAATCAGCATCAGATCAAAAAAGACAAAACGATCTCGAGGAATTAGGATATCAGTTTCTCCGGTTTTCGGAAGCAGAAGTTGTTCACCGGCTTGATGATGTGGTTGGAAAAATAAGTTATGCCGTTGAATCTCTTGAAATAGCTACTCAAAGCTCAGCCACTGAAAATGGGGGAGCGGGTGAGATTTGTTGAAGGAAACTATCCATAATACTCTCCTCATTTTCGGTACAACCTTCTTCGGGAGCTCTCCCCCTTTCCTAAAGGGGGGTAGGGGGGATTTTTTGAATATCAATGATAATTACCTTAAAAGAAGAAAAACCTCCTCCCTCAACAATTATTAATCACTCCCTTCAATTTCATTAACCTATCCACAATCCACTAATCCCAAATCCCCCTTGATCCCCTTTTTACAAATGGGGAAACCGCCCGATCATCCTTTGAGCTAAAAAGAATAAAGCAGAGCTTCACATCTAAGAAAGAAAGGTGTAATGATTTACATAAAGGTGAGTCGTCTTGATTCTCTTCCTATTTCGGTATGCCCTTCTTCGGGAGCTCTCCCCCTTTGAAAAAGGGGGGTAGGGGGGATTTTTTTGAATATCAATGATAATTACGTTAAAAGAAGAAAAACCTCCTTCCTCGACAATTATTAATCACTCCCTTCAATTTCATTAACCTATCCACAATCCATCAATCCAAATCCCCCTTAGTCCCCCTTTTTCAAAGGGGGAAAACCGCCCGATCATCCTTTTAGCTAAAAAGAGTAAAGCAGAGCTTCACATCTAAGAAAGAAAGGTGTAATGATTTACACAAAGGTGAACAGTCTTGATTCTCTCCTCATTTACGGTATGCCCTTCTTCGGGAGCTCTCCCCTTTGAAAAAGGGGGCTAGGGGGGATTTCTTCATTGAAAACAAGCAATACTCTTCTGATTACATCTTCAACTTGTCCGGTAACATGATCGGTAATCGCAAAGGTCCAAATAATAACTTTAAAACCTTCATCCAATATAATTTCCGGCGCTTTCAATCCGGCTTCTGTTGTCAGATGGAAAATTTCACCTGTACCATATCGTTCAATATATCCGGCCTGGTACAATGGTTCTGCCAATAAAATTGGCGACCTTCCACCACAGAATCTAAAGCTCTGAGATTAACCCATGTTTGGCGAATGGTACGGTACACTATTCTGACTTTGATTGCCTTACATGGTTTTCCCTTAATTTTACAGATAATCATCTAATGAAAGAAGCTTCGCGAAAGTGGGGCATCGGTTATGAATATCCAAACTTTATGCGATGTTCTTCCAGCCGGTGCAGCGAAGGATAAAACTTTTCCGCTGCCGGAAGCAGGAGGGTCTTGTGCTCATATTGCCTGATTCCTGCTGCCGGATTGTAATCTTTTAGTTTGGGATGCACCAATATCTTATAATTATTATCAATGGCAATCAATCCGTTATCGAAGGCGCGGTGAAGGGTGGGCGAGAGGGCAATTCCATTCCGGATGGTGTCATCAGTAGTTTGGGAGAAAGGGACGATATGACAGGCATCGATTAAGAGTGTTTGTTTTGAAGATTCTATTTTAAGACCGCTAACCGCGCACTGTTTACCGTAAACTTCAAGAACTGCTTTTCTGAAAATATGACTCCGGAGTATCAACAGCTCTTCCCTTGCTTCGATTGTTTCCGCTTCGATCTGCTGGACAACCCTTCTTGCATAATTTTCAGAAGGATCGTATAAGATATGTTCTTCAATTTCTTCCGAATATCTTGGCGCATTAAAAATGTTTCCGACCGCTGATTCTTCAATTTTAATTCCCTGGAAATTTGCCTTTAGCAATTCACTCTCATAGGCAAGTTTATCCCAGTCGCTATTGAATTCTTCTCAAACCAATTCTTCGCCATGTCCTCCGTGACTCATGCCTGCAACATTCCGAGCTTGCAAAGCAGGATCAAGACGGGCAAAATTTGCAAGTTTAATTGCTACTGCATTGTTGGAGCGGCCAATAATATCTGCCAATCCTTTAACTGCTTTGTTGCTTGCATTAATCCGAGTAAATGTTAATGTGCAATATAGATTAAATGCAACAATAAGTTCTTCACGAGTCCAGTTATTTTTTTGCATGTTTAGTTTAAGAAAGTTATACCGGGTCTATTAACATGCCTCGACAAGATTGATTGAATATCAGTCAAAAATGAATGTTTAAGTCCAAATATTGGTTGAATATCTTTTAATTCATTTAAATTGATTGAAGAAAAATATCTTAAATCAATTACTAAATAATAGCACTCATCTTCTATTCTTAGAATTGGTGAAATATAGAGGTTATCTGACTTTCCTATATACTGAACAAAATTACTACTCCATAATAAAGCTGGACAAATTCTATTAACCTTCCATTTCCTTTGAGCATAATCGCAGATTGGAGAAATCTCAATTCTAACAAATTTTGATTTGTTTTTTATTTCATCTCGTTTTGATTTTTCAAAAATGCAATACTCTTTTTTACTACTTTTTTTAAAATTGGATATTTCATCAGAAGATTCAGCTTTTCTTCCATTTTTATCTTCAAAAAAGTCCGATGAGACCAATGGAATAAGAAGTGAATCTGCGATTAAACCATTATATGGAAACTTTTCAATTTCGGCTCCTACTACATCATAAACATTTCCAGGAAATGCTTCTGCTTTTAAATTAAGATTCAATAATAATTTAGAATTAAAAATAGCCTTATCAGTTTCCATAAAAGTTTCAGGAGGATTAATATCTTTAATAATTGAAAACTCAAGATGTTGATTTATGTTTGATTGCAATTTATCGCTTAATAAATCACTTAATACTGATGCAGCTTTCTTTGAAATCTCGTTTGGATTTTTTATCATTTGACGGCCCCACATTGCTTCCGCCAATTTGAAGTATATTTTCTTTAACTCAATATTGATGTCAGACTTCTCTTTTGCTAATGAAATTATTTCATTTGTTGTTTCTGTTGTTGAATCAGCTACTACATTTTCCCATTTGAATAATACTTCAAGTGAATCAATAGAAGAAATGCCTTCTTGTAATTTTAAATTAATAAATTCAATAGTTTCCAATAATGACTTACTTAATATCCAGGTAATCCTACCACTCTCCTCATCAATTTCTTGATTAAAAAGTTCTTTTTTAGACATTTTAATCAGAGGTGCTATAGGCTTGTAATCTTTTAATTCCTGATCAAATAGCAATTCTAAGTTCTTAAAGTGATCCTCTTCATTAACGCTCCACACGAATAGTATATAAGGAGTCTGAGGATTTATTAATGAAGTAATATTCATCCTTAACATACTCTTTTCTGTTTCCCAATTTGGTTGTTGACCACCATTAAGATTGATATCTAAAAACATTACCCTAACATCACTAAATCTGGTTTCAGGCAAAGTTTCTTTTTTTGCATCAAAATAAGTAGATGAAACATTATACTTTGATAAAGCTAAAATAAGAGGTATTGCTTGATTTGGTTCGTCATCAATAATAATAACTCTTCCATTCTTCGGTAGTATCATAATTTTATATTTTAAAGCATAAAGCTAAAGTTGCTCCTTCTTTGAATTCCTCGGGTATTTCAAATTCTCCGTATTCATTAAATGATAAACGCGAACCATTGTGTCCATCCATAATTTCCTTTGCAAGATGAAGTCCCATTCCCATTCCACCTGAAGCGGACATCATTGGTTCTGTCATTTGTTCTGGTGACATTAGAAATCCTGTTCCATTATCCGAAATGACTATCGATATATAACCTTCATTTTCATTTGATAATGCCACTCTTATTTTCTTGTCTTTTCGACCAGCTCTATCAAGCCAATAAATAGAATTGTCATATAGATTCATAAGAGTGGAAACAATCAGATTCCTTGACAATTTGACCTTAGCATTCAATGAGTTTTCAGAAAAAGCATTAACTATTGAAATCTTATGGGCTTTAAATCTATATTCGACATTAAATAGCGATTGTTCTATAACATTTTTTAGATCTTCAGTTGTACGATCAGATTTTCTGAGTATTTGGGAATAGCTTTCTATCAGCTTGCCCAGATGATTAACCAGTTTTACAGCTCGTTCATCTTGTTTTTGAGATATAATTACTTTTTCAATTTCCTTGATTATTTTTTCAATTTCATGAAGATAAATACTCCAACCCATTCCGGCACTGGAACTTTTCACAAGCTTATCATACATAAACTTATAATTTATTTCAACTTTATCTACGTATCGCTTAAGGTGTTTTTTGGTATCCTCATCTCTAACTCGCTTATCAATGAAACCACGTAAATTAGAAATAGAATTAAGTACTGATTCTGTTTCTATTTTTGGTTTGTAAATAGGATCTAATCTTTTTTTATCGGGCTCTCTGCAAATTTCCACAAGCCGTAAAGCATACAAAATCTGTTTGTTAAATGTATTATATGCTTCATTTTCCACAAACCCTTCCCTGTTTGTTTTCTCAATCAAACCGGAACTTGTTTCTCTGTCAAGTGTAATTGATGCAAGTATTAAATTATTACTGATTTTCACCCTGGGGTTATTGAATCTTCTATAATCCAAATTTAGCCAGTCATTCCCTTTTTCTCCATAGTCATAAACTCTTAATCCATTTCTATAAACCCTTATTCCACCATTGTCATCTAAATACTTGGTCAAAAATGAAGGATTATTAAGCGCAACTTTTAATATACTACTATCTCTTACGAAAATGCACCCCTGAAATCTGATATTTCCAATATTGATATTTTCGGGTATTTGAAGCGATACAAATTTTCTTTTATCTGTATCTGCAATATCAAGTAGCCCTTGTACAGGATCCATTTCTTCATTAATCTGACGGCCAGATATTTTTTTCATATTATCCCATGGACGAAACTGATATCTGAATTTTGTAATTTTATCATCCAGAATTTCTATATCAAAGAAAAAGAGAGCATACTGAAGAATATCCTGCCATTTGGGAATATCTTTAATCCATTCCATTAAGTTTGTTTCTGGTAAGGCGTCAAATCTGTTTTTATCTTTATCCTTGATCTCTTTAAAATTGATATTGTTGAAATCGTCAATATTATATGTCGTTGGAACAGATATAGTATTAATTGCCCTGTATGCATCTCTTATTTTGCCCCTGGTCCAGATTATTTGCAATTTTTTTATTATAATTTTGGTACCTGTTTTACCTTTAGTAAATATACGGGGTTCTCTTTCAAAAACATAAACAGGTGCATCATTAAGATATTTATGACCCTTAAAATCATTCCAATTTATTTTGACGACAACTTCAGGGCAGTCCTTCTTTCTTGAAATTAATTCTATTTCGCGGCCCAATTTATGAACTCCAAATCGTCCAATGCCCTTTTCTCCGATAGGAAGCCTTCCTTTTTCTGAGTATAATTTTTCCTTTACTATTTTCTCTTTACTGTCACTGCCAGGTTCTAACCACACATTTTTAATTGTGCTAATGTCCATTCCCCAACCATCATCTTCAATGATTATTCGACCGTTGACCTCGTCATTTACATCTAACATTTTTACTTTACAAAAACTGGCATCTGCATCATATGAATTCTTCACTAATTCAGTTAATGCAATAGTTTCATTTCTGATTAATTGATCTCCAAGCTGTAATAATAATCTGGCTCGGGGTTTGAAATTAAATCTTTCCCCAACAAAATTGGAGTCCCAATCAGTTTTCGTCATTGATCCTATAACCAAATCCTTAGTAACATTAATATAAACGAACCAAATATCTCCACCACTTGGTTTAAACCCGGATTCAACAGATAAATATAATCTTAATTCAGTACTATCTTTTTTTGGATAAACAAGATTCAACTTAACTGATTCCATTTCAGGATATAAAAGGAACTTTTTCAAAGCCATCTCAGGATTTGATGATTTGTTTCCATGAAGAATATTTTCAATGCCGAAATAATTTTGTATGATCTCTTTTTCTTCCCTTGTTATGGTTATTTGAGAATCATAATTTTCTCTCATGGTTACTTCGGAACAAACTCCTGTTTCTGTATCAAAGAATTCCTTATGTATTGAGCTGAATTTCATTTTGTTATCTTTAGTTGTTGTCCAAATATTTTAGAAGTTCTATTGCTATTGCTTGAATAACCGGAACTGCAACTGAATTACCAAATTGATGATAGGCAGCAGCATTACTGATCGGTAATATAAAATTCTCCGGAAATCCTTGTAATCTGGCGCATTCTCTGGGTGTCAGCTTTCGGGGATTCTGACCATTCTGTGGAATCAGACATTCCTTTCCATCCTTCCCGTACCTTGCAACTAATGTTTTAGATGGCTTATCTATATCAGCCAGATTTGCAGTAAATCCTGTACCTCTCTCAAGATTTCTTCTGGTTCGGTTAATATGTCCTTCCCAAAGTCTATCCGAAATTGTATACTCATCTCCAACATTTTCTTCAAGAATGTCCTTGAGCTTTTTAGATTCGCCTGTAAATTCAGGGAAACTGAAGTTGGAAATATTTTCTCTAAAACATATCATATAAAATCTTTGCCTGCTTTGAGGAACAAGCTTTTCGGCATTAATAATAGTACTATAGAATTTATATCCCAAATCTACCATAGTTTCTTTTACTGTTTTGAAAGTCTTACCTTTATCATGTCCTTGAAAATTCTTCACATTTTCTAGAAAAACAATATCTGGTCGTTTTACTCTTACTATTCGGGCGATATCAAAAAATAAATTTCCTTTAATTTCATCAAGAAATCCATGATCCTGTCCCAGAGATGTTCTTGCAGAAACGCCTGCTAAACTGAATGGTTGACAAGGGAAACCTGCTGCTAATATGTTATGATCCGGAATTAGTCCATTTAGTTCTTCATCAGAAATCTTTGGGCCAGTGAAATCTTTTATATCACCAAAAGGATATTCGCCAAAATTCTTTTCATATGTTTGTTTTACAGCATTATCTATTTCTGATGAAAACACACACTTACCACCTAAATTTTGTAAGGCAATTCTGAATCCGCCAATACCCGCAAACAAATCAATAAATTTAAACAACGGATTTTCGGACGGAGGAAACGGAACATCCCATTCAATTTCTCCAAAATTCAGTTCTTTAAGAACCATTTCTTCAACCCTATTTGACATGTAATTTATTGCTAATTTATCATATATTAATAAGGTGTCATTTTTGTAATTTTGCAAATAATGTGTAACAAATGCATTTTCTGAAATTAAATTTTTATCCTTATTGATTCTTAAAATCTCTTTTAAATCAGAGTATTTTACCATAAAATTCGTTCTTTTTAATTCAATTTTTATAACCACTTAGTTTCTCAACTAAATACGATAAAGTATTATTTCGATAAGCTGATTTTAATTCACATTCCCAGATTATTATGACTTTGTATCCCGCGTTAAGTAATTGCGAATGTTTTTTCAAATCATTATCCATATTTTTCTCAATCTTTTCTTTCCACCATTCAGTTCTCGTTTTTGACAGTTTAAAATATTTACAGTTTTCATGTCCGTGCCAGAAACAACCATTTACAAATATCGCCGTTTTATACTGTGGCAAGACAATATCCGGTTTACCAGGTAAATTTAATGAATGCAATCGGTATCGGAAGCCTTTTGAAAACAAAAACTTCCGAACCAGCATTTCGGGTTTTGTATTCTTCCCTTTGATCCGGCTCATATTAAAGCTTCGAATTTCTGGAGAATGAACATCTGTCATTTTACAAACATGTTTTTATTATTTATTAATATATCGATAAACTGCATCATTTCAACAGTTTGTTTTCTGATACTTTAATATCAAAATCAAGATGCCATGCGAATTTAGCAAGATAATCAATACTAATTGCGAATTTTCCATTTTCAATCTTAGAGATTGTCGCTCTGCTGATATCCATTAATGAAGCAAGATGTTCCTGGCTGTATCCTTTGCTGTCGCGGTATTTGCGTATTTCTTCTCCGATAATGTAACGACAGCTCTTTACGAACTCTTCTTTAGTTAATTGAAATTTCTCCATAAAATTTAATAAGTTGCGGGATAACACTTGCCAATCATTACTTAAAATAAACTGTTATTAGTCTGAAATTAAATCTTCTGATTTAACCGTGTAAACAGGAGGGATTTCCAGATCTAGATTTAGTGGTGAAATATCAACTCTCGTATCGTCTTTTCCTTCTTTGATTTCCATAACAATGTATTTCTGTTCCGGATCTTCATCAGGATAGGGTTTTCTGTATTTAACTGTCTGGCCTACATTAAGTACTGACATAATATTTGTGCAGAATTTATCGCGTTGCCCCCGCTTCAGGCATCAAAGATAGTGAATAATAATTACTTTAGTGCATTATATTGAACAATTATTTATTTCAACTAATATGAAATAGGTGTGATTGTTTCTTTTCTCATACTTGTACCTTTTTGTAGAATCATAACTCGATTTATATAAATCATCACCTGTCAATTTCTCACTTAAATCACTAATAATTAAGGTGAAAGCGTCATCGCCAATATTAATTTTAAAATTCTCTTTACTAAGATTAATTGCGCAAATTGAAATTGGACCTTTAAATCCAGGATCAATATGTCCGGGATTTAAAATTAAAAGACCTTGTGAACTCATTCGTTGATCGAAAAAACAGTACCAACTTTATCGGGCGGTATGCTTACTACTTCTAAGGTCAACATAGTCACTTATTTAGATTTAAGTCTTTAAATTTAAAATAATTAGATTTTCTTAGTAATGTTACAAAATATCAGTATTTGTTGAACAATCCCACAACTTCATGGGATAATTTTAAAGTCAAATATAACTAAAAACTGTATTTAATATCATGCAATTAAATTATAGAACCTTCCTTAATGCATTCAAATAAAAAACAAACAGAATAACATCACCTCCACCAAATCTCATTAGAAAGACATTTTTGTCTATCAATCTTGAATCTCCTTTACGATGGCGATAAATTTATTAAGAGTATAAATTCTATCTCTAAATTCCATAGGAAAGGATTCTAAATATGGTTTAGGAACGACTAATCTTACATCATATTTGTACATTTCAGTCAGTTGATTAGCTGAAATGCCCTGTTGCAATGTAAACAGATATTTTATTTTAATTCTATCTGCTTCATTTAAAATCTGACGCCAACGATCTTTACATGTTGTTTTCGCTGCCAGAAAAATAAGATTGTCTGAGTTATATTGAGAATTGTGATAAGATTCAAAATCAGGAAAAATAAAATCAGGCCGTTTAGCCTCTTCTGTAATAACTTGTGATTGATATTGAAGATTGAAATTATTAAAGACTTCCGCCAAATGATGTTCAAGCGATTTACCAGCTCTGCTTTTACGACGATTAAGAATTGTATTTGCGAGAATAACCAATTCTTCAACGCTCAGAAATGGGGTTTTAATTCTTTCTCCATAGCATTTGTTTTCAATAGCTTTAAAAAGCTGATATTCGGAATTAAGCCAGTTTAAAAGTTCAATATCAGGATTTGCTATAATTTGAGATAGTTTAACGTGAAATGATTTATTATAACAATCTCTGGCACATGATGCGAGTTCAATCGTCGAAGGAAAATCTACATTTAATTGAGATAAATATCTTTCAAAGCATGCCAAAAGATTGTCTTTGGCTGTTACGGTATTGTGTTTCTCAATTAAACGATTAGTCTCATTTGGCGATATATTAAATGCGGCAAAGAATTCTTCGATATCTTCATCACTTTGAAGCACAAATCCCTCGTAATAATCTTCGCTTAAGTGGCTAAGGATAAATAAATCGCCAACATTATTATCCGTCAAGAAAGGGAAACCTCGCCCGAAACGTGTTAAACGATATTCATTACGTGTACCTTGTCCGTAATAAATAAACCGGCTATTCGTTTCAAAATCATTTTGCCATTTAATAGTGACAAATCGCTCTTTATTTGAGCCTTTTACTCCGGGAACATCGAACATCAAAGGAATTGAATTTTTGGGAATATAAAACCCCTCCTGATGGCCTCCGGTCTTACCGGCATCATTGGCTGAAACAAATTTACAAAAAGAGGTTAAACTCTTATTTACTGATTCGACCGCAAAGCTGACTATATCGCTCATTTTACAATAGTTTTGACTATTTCTTTTGCAACTGATTCAATTAGAGGAACAATTACCGAATTTCCGCATTGGCGATAACCTTGATTATCTGATACAGGTATAATATAATTATCCGGATAGCCCATCAATCTTGCACATTCGCGTGGGGTCAGTCGTCGTGGATTTTCATTTTGTTGAGGAATAAGTATTTCCGAACCATCTTTATAATAGCGGGCACTTAATGTACGCGCAATTCCTTCTAAATCGGTCATCCCAAAACCGAATCCATTCCCCTTGGCTTTATGTTTGGCAGAATATGTAACTAAATAGTTCCATAGTTTGTCTGATAGTGTATATTTTTTATCTACGTTAGAATCAAGGATATCTTTAAATTTAAAGTCTGCAATTACAGGATCTGGAAAACTAAAGGATTCTTGCTGGTTAAAAATATCATTATTAAAACCGACAATAATTATTCTTTCTCTATGTTGAGGCACAAAATATTTACCATCCATGATCTTGAAATGTATGGTGTAATTAAGTTCTTTTAGAGTATTTGTAATTACTTTAAATGTTCGTCCTTTATCGTGAGAAACAAGATTTTTAACATTTTCCAGCATAAAAGCTTTGGGCCTTTTCTCATTGATTATTCTTGCAATGTCAAAGAATAGAGTTCCTTGCGTTTCATCCAGAAAGCCATGTGCTCTTCCCAGTGCATTTTTCTTTGATACACCGGCAATAGAAAATGGTTGACAGGGAAATCCACCTAAAAGAATATCATGATCAGGAATTAGTTTTTCATCGATTGTCGTAATATCACCGAAAGGAACTTCACCAAAATTTGCTTCATATGTAATCTTTGCATATTTATTCCATTCTGAGGAAAACACACATTTACCACCCGCCCTTTGATAGGCTAATCTTATGCCTCCAATTCCGGCAAACAAATCGATAAATGTAAATTTCGGTTTTGCTGGTGGAGGGAAAGGAATATCCCACTCAAGTCCTAATCTTAAATCACGAATGCCACCTTCATTTTTTAATTCCGCTATTTTAGATTTGTATAGTTCAAGGCCCTCCTCATTTACAAGTTTAAGATATTCTGTTGCGCCACTTTGCAGATAATGAGTTATTGCAGCTTGAGTATTTTGCTCGTCATTTTCAGGTTTTAGATCTAGTGCTTTTCTTAAAACCGAGTATTTTGCTTTTGCCATTATTGATTATTAAAACCTTTAAAGAATGATTCGAAACTCTCACCAAGTGCTACAATAATTTTTTCAACATTGATTATTGCCACATTTCTTTTCCCGTTCTCTACACTTGCCATGTATGTCCGGTCAATCTCTGCTTTCAATGCTAATTGCTCCTGTGATAGTCCTTTGGCTTTTCTTAATTCTCTGATTCGCAAGCCGATTTTTGTTCTTATATCCATGGGGTTAAAAGTATTTGACTGTTGATTATGAGTCAACGGACTATGAGTCACGTTTAGATTTTATTTAACTAAAGTAAATTTGATTTTTCATATAGATGGGTGGGCTAACAAATCTCAGAAAGCAGACCTGTTAGTGTGGAAGTTAGGTTATTCTTTTTTAATTGGCATTCCCAAATAACAATAACTTTCCATCCCATTACATTCAAAGCAATCTCCGCAGCTCTATCCCTTGCCATAGTTCCTTTGATCTTTTGCAGCCACCATTCTGTTCGTGTTTTGGGTAATACGAAATATTTGCATCCTTTATGTCCATGCCAGAAGCAGCCATTCACAAAGATCACTGTTTTGTATTTGAGTAATACGATATCCGGTTTTCCTGGTAGTTTAGTGTCGTGCAACCGATACCTGAATCCATTGGCAAACAGAAACTTCCGAACCACCATCTCAGGTTTTGTATTCTTCCCCTTGATCCGGCTCATATTGTAACTTCGGGTCGCTTTGTCGTGAACATCGGTCATACCACAAAAGTACAAAAACATCACGAGCAGATTCAATTTTACAATCCTGCCCGATTCTTAATTATCAATACAGTGCAAAAAAACACGACTAATCCCTCTTGTTGTTTGGGCCGTACCTGGTTTGTATCTGGTTAGGGTTGCACTTAATCAGCAAAAACAACATAATAGAAATCCTCGCCTGCAACCCTCACGGCTTTGTTTTTTAGTGCAACACTTAAAACAACATTTTTAGACCATTATAAAACTGATCTCCAATAATATAGAAATAATTCCGCACTTCCTAATGCAACATTATTGCAACAGACGAATAGACTTTTAACCAAATCCCAAATGGTCACTCATGCTCATCAAATGTTGCAATAATGTTGCTTTATTTTAATATTTACTGTTGTATATTATTATATATCAATGTATTATATGCGCAAGCCATGTTGCATATAAAATAAAAGCCGGCGCCCGTTTTATGCAACACTTTAAAGATG
>JAATGF010000142.1 GCA_015654795.1 Bacteroidales bacterium | reverse complement strand
GCCTGCAAAAGATTTGTATTTGTTTGGGATCCATTCGCGCCAATAGATACTCTGTCCACGGAACCCGTTAAATCGCTTTTTTTCTGTACACCATAACCAATTGCAACGACTTCTTCGATCCCGATCGTTTCCTCTTCAAGCCTGACATTTATAGTCGTATTTCCTTTGACAGCAAGTTCCTCCATCTTCATTCCCACAAATGAAAACTGCAAAATTGCGTTTTCAGGAATATTGTTTAATGAATAATTCCCGCTGGCATCGGTGATAACACCAGTTGTAGTGCCTTTGACTACAATTGCAACACCGGGGAGTGGTATTCCACTTTTATCGGTCACTTTACCTGTAACCTTATTGCTTTGTTGTGTAATATTTTCACTCTCAGGAGTCAATATAATATGACGTTCACGTACTAAAATATTTACCTTATCTCCAGTAAAAAGTTTAGAGAGGATATCATCGATCTTTTCATTCGTAACTGAAATATCAACTTTTCGTTGAACATCAATGAGTTCGCTATTGTATAAAAAATAAAACTCGCTCTGCTGTTCAATCTTTTGAAGGACTTCTTTCACTGTAGAATTTTTCATATCAAGCGAAAGACGCGTAGATTGAGCATAACTTATCCCTGCAATCGATTGAAATGCGCAGATCAGCATGATGAATAAGGTGTTTCGCATAGCTAAAAACATTTTTTTGTGCTCCAATATAAACGAGCACGATAAGTTCATGATTATTTTCATAAATTTGTGTGATTTTATTTGTAACATTATTTAATCTGCCCTTAATTGGGTAATTGGGAAGGAGGTGTTCGAGCACTTCCTTTCTTGGTTTAGTTATGTGGCAATCTACTCATAGGCATTTGTTTTTTAGTTTTTCTTACTGAATATTACTTTTGATTTAGTTTGAATCTGATTGGATTTATTGATTTTCGCTTGTATGTATTTAATTTCAATAGGTGATGATAACCTAAGAAGTTCGAGTATCTGATGCAAAGATTCATTTTCAAATGTTGTCGTGATACGGTAGTTATTTATTTTAGAATCTGCAATAACTATATCAACGCCGAACCAACGGCTAATCTGGGCAGCAACTTCTGGCATTGGAGTTTCGTCAAAAACCAGTTTCCCGTCGTGCCATGCAATATATTTTTCAATGTTTTCATTCGTTACCTTTGTATGATTCGATGCTTTGTCAAAAACTGCCCTATCACCTGATTTCATAATGATCTCATTCTCTCTTTTCTCCCCGTCAGTATTTAAGCTTACTTTACCTTCTGCGAGAACTATTTCTATATCCTTTTCATCCTTAAACGCTCTGTAATTAAACTTTGTACCCAATACCTTTATATTTATATTCCCTGTTCTTACGATGAAAGGAACATTGGGATTTTTCTGAACATTAAAGAACGCCTCGCCCGATATGGAAACATCCCGGCTTTTTTGATCAAATGGCACTTTAAACTTTATTGTACTTTCTGCATTTAACCAAACATTTGATCCATCGGGCAGGATAACTTGTGATCGGACACCAGATGGACTCGTAATCTCTTGAACAGCAAATTGTTGAATTTTTTTAAAATTCAATTGTCGGTCGAGAAGAACTCCATAGGCAATTAATAACGGGATAAAAAGAACTGCTGCAATCCGAGATAAGGAACTAAACAACAGCCTGTATTTCCCCTTATTTTTAAGCCGGTTCTGAACTTTAAGATAAGCGGAATAACTGTCAACACTCTCAATTTCAGAAATTACCTTCGCAGCTTCATCAATCTGTGTTTCAAAATCCTGGTTCAAACGGACAGAAATCAGTTTTTCAATATTATGATTTGTATATATTTGATTGTTCATCGGAATTTTAAGAAAAGTAGAGCAATTTTATTCTACTCTTCCGACATTAAATACAACCTAACAAGGGAACACACGTAGATGAAAATGAAAAATAATGGATAATTTTCAATGCCAATTGGTTAATTATCTAATTTTTAGGCAATTAAATTTTAAACGATTTTTTTCGTTCCGATTCCTCTTTGCCAATACATATCGTAAAACACTGTAGATGGCAAACCTGTTAAAAGTGATGGATCCCAAGGAAAATTAGTAACCCTGCATAATCCTTTAATTCAACCCGCAGTACTTTTATTGCATTACTAATCTGAGTCTCAACCGTTCGTTTGGATAGATTTAATTCAATAGCGATTTCTTCGTTTTTCAGGCCGCGTATTCGGCTCATCATAAAAATTTCGCGGCATTTTTCAGGTAACAGGTCAATTGAATGCTTTATTTTTTCCTGTAGTTCAGATTCAATATACAGATTGGTATCGTAAGCAAGATGTTCATTTGAAAGGTCGTAAATCTCTTTCAGGTAATTGGCCTCAATTTTTTTGTGTTTCAGGTAGTTTAGGCTGCCATTTCTAATGGATGAGAAAAAATAGTTCTTCAGGGAGTCGGAAAGTAAGATTTGCTGATGTTTTTGCCAGAATCGCACAAAAAAGTCCTGAACAATCTCTTCTGCTTCAGCTCTGTCAGCAGTAAATTGCGATGCATAGATGACCAGCCCGGGATAATAAAAATGAAACAACAACTCAAAAGCAGTTTGATCACCTTCCTTGAGCCGAATAATCAGATCTTTTTCAAAAATTCCATGAATAGTTAGCATGCGGTAAAAATAAAGAAATAGTTACAACTTTATTCTTTGACAAATTGAAAAAAATATTCGTCGCATAATAGAGAAAAATATCGTCAACAAAAAGTTAAAATGTCAGATTCAATCAGAGCTTTTGGCCGATTTGGTATAATCGATAAACGAGAGCGTTCCAACCTCTGCACTCAAATGGCTGAGCAGACGGTAGCTTTCTTTAATACAGTCCCAAACGAATGAGTTTTTGGTTGCGTAGTCAATATTGCTTTTAACAACTTTGCTGTCAGATCTCGCTTATATCTTCATAGACTTCATCAACAGCAATTTTTATAATTGCAACCAATATTTTATGGAGTGTGCTTTCTTGTATTCCTAAGATGAATTTTTGAAATGTCTGAAAACGAAAAGGAGTGCGCTCATCAAGCTTAATAAATGTGGCACAGATCCGCGAGTCACTTTGTGTATATTCAAGTTCTTGATAGTCATAACAGTAGGCATCATAAACTCATAGAGTGGATTTGGTATCACTGTTACCGCGAGTTCGTCGGTAACTTGTAATTGGATTTCTTTCATTATAAATTGATTTAAAGTGGTTTGAAACGTTAAACTAGTCAGTCAGTTGACTGATTGGTGCTGCTAATCCTGCTGGGGAACGCGGCTACAGAGTAGCCTATAGTATGCTGTGAGAAATGATTCATGTGTTATTTGTCGCGCAGTTTGCCATTTGCCCGGTTGCGCTCTGCAACTACATGGGCAGCTTCGATGATCTCTTTTGCCTTACCTGACTTGCCAGTTATGCGGCCTGATAGAACCCTGTAAACATACTTCCGGCCATTAGTCAGGTCGGGGTATCCGACTATGCGGGCTATCTTCACATAATCACCTGTATCCAATAATGATTTTAATTCTTCGATTGTCATTTTATTTGTATTTTTGTAATACTTTCGTATGACAAAGATATATGCTTATGCGAATATATCAAAGTTTTTAATTAATTATTTTCGCTTATGCGAATATTATTTTTTAATGAGTATAAATCAACGATTTGCAGACATTATAAATAAGCTATACTCTGGTAATAAGAGAGCTTTTTCAAAGGCCATAGGGGTTTCTCCTACAGTCATTGAGAATGTTGTTGGTACAAGACAGGGAAATCCTTCGTTCGAAGTCGTGCAAAAAGTGATCTGCGCAAATGCGAACATAAATCCTGATTGGTTAATAAATGATATTGGTGAGATGTATCGTCATGCAAATATTGAAAAAAGCAACATAGATAAGTCAATTGTTGCTATCCAAGACGCTGATAACAATGAGGGTGAATATAAAAGGATACCCCTTGCAACACCTTTTGCAGTAGCAGGGTTTGGCAATGGTGACTTCGCAATAAACAATGGCGACATAAAGGATTACTATGTAGTGCCTTTGTTTAAGGATAGAAAGATTGATTTTATGATCGAAGTTTCGGGGGCTTCAATGTATCCGAAGTACAATAATGGGGATGTAATTGCCTGTTCTATATTGCGGAAGAGCAGATTTATTCAATGGAATAAGGTACATTTGATTGGTACAGTAGAACAGGGGATACTGGTCAAGCGTATCAGGAAAGGCGCTGATGATCAGCATCTATTGTTGGTTAGTGATAATAAAGAATTTGAACCGTTTGTGATTAACATCGAGGAGGTGACAGGAATGGCTTTAGTTATTGGCGTGATTAGACTTGAATAAACAAATAAAACCTTGTAATATAATATGAAAAGACTATTTGTACGCAGCCCTATTGGTGGGGCCTTTTTGCTTGCTGCTGTGTGAGCAAAATGAGTTGAATTATAATATTATCGAGAATAGCCGTTATGATATCCCCATTAAATTACAGGTATCTGTTTCGCATTGAATTAACAGGCAGTGTATACACAAAGGCTCAGTTAATTAATAGATTTCTGTGAAAGCTGGGGCAGAGTAGCACTAGATACAAAATGAAATATATATAGTCCTATGTCAACCTATGTTTTTCCGTACATCTATAAGTGTAAAACAGACTGTGTGAAGAAAATAGTAGGGACTGGATAGCCATGTATTCCAAAATTGGCAAAGAAGATAAGTGGCAATATGTTTACCGGTAAGGCCAAATGATACCAAAAAACGCCTGTGTGTTGAACTGCCGATAGCAATTTTGCGATTAAAAAATGCTTGATTTGAATTACCGATTAATCACAGTGCGCTTTTAATACATATTCATCATAATTGAAACAAACAGCCCGGATGGGTTTGCTCCATATTTCCCTCGTACCCGCTCTATACCTGCTCTATGTTTGATTCATGTTTGATTCATGTTTGATTCATGTTTGATTCATGTTTGGTTCATGCCGCGTTTATCAAAGATTCTTTGACTCGCCCCATCGCCTTTTCACGCTTTTGCAAATACGACATTATTTCATTTCTGGCTGGTACTTATGATAAAATCTACAACCTCATGAGAAATATTTAGGCAAGCAAATTTAAGTCCTAAAAATAAATCTATTAACGCATAAAGATACAAATAAAAACTTCAAAAAACAAGAGATTGCCTTTGATCCTGTTCTCCGACCAATAGGGCAACCTCTTGAAAAATATGTGGATACGGATGCTGACTAGCCTAATCCGCCTTTCCCGTCGCTTTCGAGACTTTTCTGGCGTTCAAGTTTTTTCACCTCTTTCCCTTTGTTAAAACGATAGGTGAATTTCAAGGATATAAGCGTCCGAAGTTTTACAAAATTATCATCATCCTGATAGATTCCGGAACCTTTAGCGACAACACGGTTAAATCTGAAATCTGACTTAAAAGGTTCGTACCAGTTAATTCCGATCTTACCTTTATCTTTCCAGATACTTTTTTCAAAACCAACCAGATAAAGCGCATCCCGGTAACGCGTACTCTGCATTGTAGTTACCGGACTTGCGTAAGTTGCATAACACCAAAAATTAAGACCCTTCGTAAGCGTTGCCGTTGCATAAATATTTCCCATCCATGCGAAATCTTCCTTTGCATCAATATTAAAATCTGCATTAACAAAACTATTTGTGTGACTATAAAATCCCCTGAAATAGGGGTTGATCATCAACCATTTGTTCACTTTTATTGATGCTGACAGGCCAAGTCCAAATTCGTCAGCAGTACCCAGATTGTCGATATAACTTTCACTTACATTCTGGCTATTCACTTTAATAACTTTTTGATATACATCACCCTTATGGTCGTAATATAGCTCAGGCGAAATAAAACTTGAATTGATATTTTTGCTGTATGTAAGCTGGATTCTGTTTGTGTATGACGGATCAAGGTGTGGGTTTCCTCGCGAAATATTGTAAGCATCTACAACGGTGACCGACGGATTCAGATCACCACTCCCGGGCCGATCGATTGACCTTGTAAATAATAATTTCAAACTCTGCTGATTTTCAAAAGAATACTGAACAGACGCATTTGGAAGTAAAAAGAAGTAATCAGTTGTTTTCGCATCCGAAATATAAATATCGGAATACTCAGCACGCAAACCACCCTGAATGCTTAATTTCTTGAACTTGGTGCTTAACCTTGAATAACCTGCATAACGAATTTCTTTATAATCGAAAAAACTGGAGGCGCTGTTCGAATAATCATATTGATCATCAATATATTGCATGTAGTTCTGAACACCGGCTTCAAAGGAATATTTATCATTGATTGGTAACGTGTAATCAATTTTTGTATTTACCGATTGTCTTCCCGGCATCAATTTTTCGGTTCTCGTCGTTGGTTGATCTGTCGGAGATGAGAAATCGGGTAAATACTGCTGTTCAATATAGCTGTTATTTGTAGTAGCCTTAGAGTCATAGTAGCTTAGGTCAAGTGTAATCTGATGTCCCTGTTTTTTCATCTCCTTTTTATAAAAGATAGAGTAAAACTGACCATTACGCGAGTCATGCGATTTGGAATCAGTGGTAAAACTGTTGCTAACTTCCCCATTATCAATCATCTTGTTTTGAAGATTATAATCCATATTAAACTGGGTTGGATTATAGTTTGCATAAAAGTTAAAGGTATTTTTATCATTGATAAAATAGTCAAACCCATAGTGGATAACTGCCATACCAAAACTAAACCGACCATCACCCTTCGCCTGATACAGACTTGATCCATTTTCACTGTTAAAATCTTTTACATTCGCGAAACCTTCGGCATGGCTGTTCACCGAACTGAAAAACCTGAATTTCCCGGTTCCATAATCAAGTGAACCATAAGATGATGAGATATAATGGTCACTGTTGGTTGGTATTTCAAGATCGGCAGAACCGCTGATCCCCTGACGTTTCTCTTTTTTCAGAATAACATTGATCACTCCGCGTACGCCGGCATCATATTTCGAAGAAGGATTAGTGATAACCTCAACTTTGTCAATACTCTTGGGATCGAGCTGTGCAATAAAATTATTATCGCGCTCTTTCCCGTCAATCAAAATCAGGATATTGGTGTTTCCCTGAAGTGAAATATTATTACTTAAATCGACCTGTACAGATGGAATACGCCGTAAAATATCTGTTCCTGATCCCGCAACCTTAACGGCAGATTCGGGGATCGTGTAAATCGTACGATCAACTGCTTCAGTACCTTTGAGCCGTTCACCAACAACCTCTACCTGGGCAAGCGTTTCAGTCTTCTCCTCCAAAAGAATTTTCCCTGAATCGACAACACCCTGTTTTCCATCTAGTGAAATTGATTTACTTCGGCTTGACTTAAATCCCACAAAACTAACCTCATAGAAGTACAACCCCTTCTTGAGGTTATTAAAAGCAAATAGCCCGTCCTGATTAGTTACAACTCCGGTCTTCATCGTTGAATCCGGCAATGAGTACAACGCAACAGTTGCATATGAAACCGGATTTGATGTTGCGGGATCATTTACTATTCCTTTTATCTGGTTTTGGGCAAGTCCCAGTAGCGGGAACAAAGTCAGGATTAAAATGATAAAATTTGGTCGCATAATATAAATTTAAAGTTTTAATATTCCTGACCAAGATTGTCATCATTCGTGCCAAACAACACACCGCACTATATACCAATTTCATACATAAGCATACTGAAAATAACCAGCACATTGCTTTTCTACAAATCTGAACAGTTGGTGTTCATTTTCGAACAACAAATACTTAACTGGGCGAATCAGAAAAGCGGATTAAAAAAAGTAATCCAGGGGAAAACGCAGAAGAAAGGGAACTCTGTAACGGTTGAGGTGGGTCAATAAGAAAAGGGGCCAAACCCTATATTATGATTATATTTCCTTCGGCGTCCGTGAAAAATTAGCTACATATTTCTTGTAAAAACATGTTTTGAAAAGGTTTTACCTGCTCTGTGTTTGGTCCATACCTGGTTTAATACACTCCCTCTCTCTGTCTCTCGTCCTGACTTGACTCGCCTTTTCCCGTTTTTGTGAATACGACATTATTTCATTTCTGGTACTTATATATCCAATAATCGCATCCGAATCTCAAAGGAAAATAAGATTTGAATGCAATTTATCTTCAAGAGACGAGAATCAGTCTTACTGATTTTCTATAGGAAATGGGGTAATTCATGTCGTTGATTCTGTTCAAATTTATATGCAGCAATCCATAAATCCTCATTAAAATACAGTGATACCTCCGCACAGGTTAAAATCGGGTTAATTCATGTTCTCGCTATCCATTCTCATAAAGCTATCCATTCTCACAAATTAACTGTTTTTCAGACCGATAAGCCATTTGGGATATGTTGAATTATTTATTAATAAAAAATTAATAAATAATTATACCCGCATTTAGCAAATATTAATCCTAATATTAATCACCCCTCTTTAATTTTGTTCCCGTTATCGATATGAATTAATTCCTTAAAAACTTTGCTTATGTAAAAACTGTTAAACCACTCAAAAAATCAATTCATCATCATCAATGAATGAAATGATGTTTTTTAATTCAAACTATGAAAAACAAACTATGAATTATGAAAAACAAGCTATGAAAAACAAACTAAGTACCGGAAATGATATAATGTCGTATTTTGTAAAGGCTGAATTGTATTTTGCAATACATCGTTGATACTTATGTAGGCCTTCAGGTTTTTCCTATATGGACTAATGCATCATCCCTATTTCATAAACGATTACAGAAAAAAAAGACCTGATTTTGATACGGGGAAGGTGCGGAGTTAATACAGACCAGATACGAAGGACGCGTGGTGGTGCCTTTATCGGTACGATAAAGGTCGGGAAGATTTACCTGATTCAGATCAAATTAAACTGAGGGGCCACCAGAGGCCGCGAAAGAGTTAACCGATAACTAAGAGATTCAGACATTTTACAATAGAAAGTGATTTTTGTATTACGTTGATATCATGTATTTTTATTTTACTGCCTTTTGAAAGTAAACAAATACAGAGAATACGACATCTATTTATTCGCAGTACTTATGAAAAACAAACTGTTATTTAAGAGAGAAGCATTTTTTCTAAAAAATGATGTTTTTTAATTTACAACTTTAATTCAAACTATGAAAAATTTTATTCAAACTATGAAAAAACATGAAACAAACTGTTATTTAAGAAAGAAGCATTTTTTTCTAAGAGATTGGACACTTTTTTTGTTCCTAATTCTATGTTCTTTTCAGGTATCAGCTAATTATTCTGATAACATTATAAAGGATCAGAATTTGTCGCAGCAAGGAAAAACTATCACCGGAAAAGTTACAGATGGTACTGGTAGTCCCATTCCAGGTGTAACAATCGTGGTTAAAGGAACCTCAAACGGAGCACTCACCGACGCAGATGGTCAATACTCATTAAGCAGGGTTCCCGAAAATGGGGTTCTTGTTTTCTCATTTGTAGGTCTGAAAACTCAGGAAGTTCCTGTTAATGGAAATCAGAAAGTCGATGTGGTTATGCAGGAAGAGACCATCGAACTCGTTGAAGTTGTTGCTGTAGGTTACGGGGTTCAAAGAAAATCGGATGTGACCGGAGCTGTAAGTTCAATTAAAACTGAAGAATTGGTTAAAAGGCCAATTACCCGTATCGAGCAATCGTTACAAGGAACAACACCCGGAGTACAGGTAATAAGCAGTAGTGGCCAACCGGGGAAAGGGTTATCTGTAAAGATCCGGGGGGCGAGTTCAATCACCGGGAGTAACGAACCACTCTACGTTATTGATGGAAATATTGGAGGTGGAATTGATGCATTAAATCCGAATGACATTGAATCAATTGAGATTCTGAAAGATGCATCTTCTACTGCAATATATGGTTCCAGAGGAACAAATGGCGTTGTTTTGATCACTACAAAATCAGGGAAATCAGGGAAAACGGTTGTTAGTTTTAACACATGGTTCAGTAATCTGAGTCTACCTGGGGAAATGGATCTTTTGTCGGGCGCTGAATTTGCTCAGGTCATTAATAAATATACTAAGGCCGGATCTTTTTCTGATGCTGAAATCTCACAATTGCAGGCCTCAGGCGGTACTAAGTGGCTTGATGCCGTTACCAGAAATCCTTGGGTAAAAAATTATGATTTAAGCGTTTCCGGTGGGACTAACGCTGTTCGTTACCGTGTTTCATTTAATAGTTTAGATCAGCCCGGGATGTTGATTAATTCGTATTATAAAAAATCGAATGTAAGGGCCAATTTAGATGTAAAGGCGAATGACCGTTTGGATTTCAAATTCAACTTTTCGTATATCGAACCCAAAAGCAGAAATAATAATTTTGGTGGCGACGTATATGATCCATTTGCAAGTGCGTTAATTTTTGATCCTACTTTACCCATCAGGAATAGCCAAGGTAATTATAATCTAAGTTCAGCATGGGCATCCAATGGTTACAATCCGGTAGCACAATCGTATGACAGACTCGACGACAACAGTAGCAAAACTACAGTTGGTACAGGTATCTTAACTTATAAAATATTAGATGGCCTTACTTTTACCTCGAATAATACCTATTCAACCGGGACTCAGTTTAATCAGAGATATTCCGGTCCGTTGACTAACAGTACGTCTGAAGCTGTCATCTATTCTAATGATTGGAAATCGTGGCAAAACAGTAACTTTTTAACTTACGATAAAAATTTTGGAGATCATCACCTTACTGCAACTTTGCTGTATGAACAAAGCAAATACGAAAATGTAAATGTCACTGCAACTGCCCGAAATCTGTCTACTCAGGCCCTAACCTATTATAACTTAGGATTAGGTGGTACGCAGCTTACTTCTTCGGGATATTCTTCTGATGCATTACAATCGTATATGTTTCGTATAAATTATGCGTACAAGAATCGTTATTTGGTAACGATGAGTGTTCGCCGGGATGGTTCATCAAAACTGACCGACAAATATGATAATTTCCCTTCTGCCGCAATTGCATGGAATATTGCTCAGGAAAACTTTTTGAAAGATCATCCGGTTATTTCCGGTTTAAAAGTCAGATTAAGTTATGGTGAAACCGGAAATCAGGCTGTTGGTGCTTATTCGACAATTGCGCAGGTAAATACAGGTAACCCATATTATTATGACGGAACGACAGCCATCCCTACAACCCCTCTGGGAACTGCTGTTTCCAAAAAATTGTCGTGGGAACATGCCAAACAAACAGACTTTGGGGTAGATGTAATTCTGTATAACGGTAAATTGACTTTTACTGCAGATTATTACAATAAGGATGTTGACGATTTATTATACTCTTATGCTGCTCCTTACTACATGGGAGGAGGAAACTATAACCGCAATATGGGTAAATTGAACAATAAAGGATTTGAGGCATCATTAAGCGGTTTGCCTGTTTCAAAAAAGAATTTTAGCTGGACAACAAACTTTACAATTTCATTCAACAGAAATAAGGTTGTTGACTTAATGGGCGAAAATAATCTGGAGGCAAACGGAATTGGAACTTTCGGAGCTGGTGTTTCACGGTTAATAGTAGGCAAACCACTCAGTGAATTCTGGGGATATAAATTTCTCGGAACCTGGAAATCAAGCGAAGCAGCTGAGGCCGCTAAATTTGGAATGAAACCGGGTGATGCCAAATATTTTGATAAGAATAATGACAACGCGTACACACCAGAAGACAGAATGGAGATAGGAAATGGTACTCCCGATTTCTCTTTTGGGTTTAGTAATGATATTCAATATAAGAACTTTACCCTGAGTATTATGTTTCAGGGAATGTCAGGGAATGATATTTATTCTCAAACACTTGGCACAATGTGGGGAGGTCACGGAATAGCAAGAAATGCTACTATAAAAGATGTACTAAATGCCTGGACGCCCGAACACGAAACTGATATACCCGTGCAAGGAGGTACCTCGGCCAACTATTTTAATAGTAGCCGGTTTGTTTACGACGGTAGTTACATCAAGTTAAAAAACGTGTCGCTTACCTATAGTGTACCTAAAAGACTGATTAATAAAATCTTCCTGAGTAAATTGGATTTATTCGTAAGTGGGCAAAACTTATTCACGATTACCAATTACCCTGGTTTTGATCCTGAAGTCAACAGTTCAACTGATGCAAGAACACAAGGTCTTGAAATGGGTGTTGTACCTAATCCGAAAACCTACACGTTGGGTTTACGAGTTGATTTCTAATTCAAAAGTAGTATCATTTTAAAAGGAATAAATTATGAAAAAAGGATATTTTTTATTTGCGATTTTTATGTTATCGATGCTCTCAGGATGTCTTGATTTGGTTGAAAATCCTAAAGCTACCTTAACTCCTGGAACATATTTTAAAACACCGGAAGAGCTTGAAGGTGTAATAGCAGCGATGTACCGTGCCCTGGCTCCTGATGATGCCTGGGGATTTGCAGGTGGATTCACATCTTACTTTGGATCTGATGATTTAGCTACCCACCCTGGTTCAAATAAGATCGATTTCCGCGACTTTGACCGGCTACAGGGAAGTGCCGGAAATGCAAACATGGAGGGCCAGTGGCGTGGTCCCTGGAGAAGCATTTACCAGGCTAACGCAATCATTTCGGCCATTGATAAAGTGGAATTTACTTCCGATTCGCAGAAAAACAATGTTGTTGGTCAGGCGTATTTCATACGTGCCCTTTCATACTATTATTTGACCAGGACTTTTGGGGATCTGCCAATTGTTACCGAAAGCATTGATGTTGATGACCGCCCGGACAGACAACCGATGAAAGAAGTGTATACTGTAATTCTCGACGACCTGCAAAAAGCTGAATCTTATTTACCTGATTCATGGCCAGGACAACCAGGAAAAGCTACCAAATATGCTGCAAAAGCACTTTTAGCCGATGTTTATTTAAATATGGCCGGGTACCCGTTGAAAGAAACCAGTAATTATTCATTGGCTGCAACTAAAGCAAAAGAAGTTATCCAATCAGGTAAATATTCGTTGGTGGCCGATTATGGAGATGTTTTCAAAACGAATAATAATTCAGAAGCTATTTTTGCCCTGCAATACAACACAGCTGGCGGTCTTCCACGCAGAGGCACAGGTCAGTTCTGTGTTCCGGATGATGAAACATCTATAAAAGGCCAAAATGGTTGGCATGATTTCTGCACTGAAGTTAATTTCTTCCGAAATGCTCCGAAATGTAAACGCACAGATGAAACTTTCTTAACAGTTATTAAAAAGAAACAAGCTGATGATACATTTCAACTTTTGGCATGGGATGACCCCAAAACAAACACTCAACATCCTTATTATAAAAAATTTCGTTATGGCGTTGCCGCTCCTGGTACAACTATGGGAGATGGATTGAAAGAAACTGATACTGAGATTCTGGAAATGAATCCAAGTACTGATAAAACTTTGGACTTGATCCGTTACCCAATGGTTTTGCTGAATTATGCTGAAGCTTCTGCTATGGCAAGCGGTGCTCCAACAGCTGATGGATACGACGCCATCAATTTAGTTCGCCAGCGTGCCGGATTAAAAGATCTTACTTCAGGCCTTTCCCAGATTGCTTTCCGCGATTCTGTAGTTCATGAAAGAGCCTATGAGTGTGCCGGAGAGTTTGGTGTCCGTTGGTTTGATATTGTGCGGTTAGAATTGCTCCCTCAGATTATTTCGGAACGGGTTGTGGGCGAATATGAAAAGGCGCAATATTGGGAAAACGTATTAAATCCGACTTATACTTCGGGCGAGCAATTAAAAACGAGGTATCTTGCTCCAATTCCTCAGACGGAAATGGAAAGAAATCCAAACTGGAAGCAAAATCCTGGTTACTAATTAAACATTAAAGGGCATCCATCTCGGATGCCCTTATTTCTTCGGTTTACAATGTTGAGATGTTATGAAGTTACATGTGGATTGACTAAAAATGAGAAATTTCACCTTCAAAATAATTGCTATCCTGCTTCCTTTCGTTGCTATTTTAATCATCGAAGGAGCATTACGGATTTTCGGATTTGGCAACAATTTCGATTTATTTGTTGAGTATCCTGGATCGAAAGGTTATTTGGTGTTCAATCCGCAAGCTTCAGAAAAATACTTCACCGACTCACGTTTTGCCCCTCAAGGTAATACCGAGTTTTTCCGCAAAAAGAAAGAGCCGAATACCTTTCGCTTTTTTATGCTTGGAGAATCGACTACCGTAGGTTTTCCCTATTTTCATAATGCTTCATTTCACCGCTGGCTTCAGTACCGACTGATGAATGAATATCCAGATAAAAACTTCGAAATAATTAATTTGTCGTTAACAGCTGTTAATTCATATACCATTAAAGGGTTTGCCGAACAACTAATTAAATATGAACCGGATGCGGTTCTAATTTATGCTGGACAGAACGAATACTACGGAGGCATGGGAGTTGCCTCGTCACAAACCATTGGCAGTAATCCTGCGCTGGTAAACTTCCTGCTTCAAATGAGGCAATCGAGGGTGGTTCAGTTGTGTATGAACAGTTACAGCCAGATAATCCATACCATAAAAAACACAAGTTCAGAAAAGAAAATGACCCGAATGGAATTGATGGTTCACGACCAGAAAATTCCGCTTCACTCGAAACTTTACGAAAAAGGAATTAACCAGTTTAAATACAACATGAATGCTGTTCTGCAATTGCTGAGCAGCCGGAATATTCCGGTTTTTTTCAGTAACACAGTAAGTAATTTAAAAGATTTACCACCTTTTATCACCGAAGGGACCGATGAAAATAATGCGTTGTCCTGCTATCGGAAAGCCCAGAAATTTCTGAACAAAGGTGACTATAAAAGCGCCAAAGATTATTTTACAAAAGCAAAGGAGCTCGATTTACTTCGTTTTAGGGCACCCGAAGAATTAAATTTGATAATAGAGACATTGTGCCACCAATACAAACACACTTACATGGTTGACGCAAAAACAGAATTTGAAAAAAACTCACCCAATCAACTACTTGGTAAAGAGCTTTTTACTGACCATGTTCATCCCAACATTAAAGGCTACGCTCTGCTTGCAAATGCTTTCTACACCAAAATAATGGATTACAATATACTTCCTAAAAATACTACACCATTTACCGAAGAACATTTGGAACAAACCATGCCTGTTTCGCCCCTCGATTCAATTGCTGGTGAGTTCCGGATTATGCAACTCAAGGCGCACTGGCCTTTTTACGATTCAACCTATATTAATAAACCGATACCCGAAAATACTATCGAAGAGAAGTTGGCAGCAAAACTTTTCCGCAACGAAGAAGACTGGCTTACTGTTCATAACTCACTGTACACGTACTATCAGACTCAAAAACAACTGGCTAAGGCTGCAAAAATTGCTGAAGGCTCGGTACTCGAATATTCGACCGACCCGGTATTTTACGAGAAAGCCGCAATGATTTGTGGCGAATCGGGTAACGAGCAGGCAGCTGCATTTTATTTTAGCAAGTCATTTGCTTCAGGAGCTTCGTTCGATAAAGCTCATTTTCTCTTCGTTTTATACCTGAAACAAGATTTACCTCTGAAAGCTGTTCCTTACCTGAATTACGCCATATCACACAATAACAGCCTGATGAACTTATTGGCCTTAAAGCCACTGGTTGAGCAAATTATACAATGTCAGGAAAAACTGAAAAATGATGAAAAAAACACTGCAATCATGGACGAGATTGCCGGGCTGTACGTGAAAATGAATAATCCGGATGGAGCCAAAAAATATGTAAAAATGGCAGTGCTCGCCGGATCGAGAACCGAAAGTACTCTAAAAATGAAAAAACAACTGGAATTATGAAAGATGCAGAAGAAAATTTTTTCTCAAAACCTTCCCGACTACAAAACATCGAATTCGGGCTGATGCTGGTAGTTATCTCGTGCCTTTTTGCATTGTGGACCGACCAAAAAGAATTCATGTTTGGGGCCATATCTCTCGGGTTTGTGGCGCTTATCGTCCCGGTTGTTTACTCACCGTTAACATCGTCCTGGTTTGGTTTGGCCAAGCTGCTAAGCAAAATTAGTTCGACAGTATTACTGAGCATTGTCTTTTTTACAATTGTAACACCGGTAGGGCTTATCCGCCGCTGGATAGGGAAAGACCCGCTTCAGCTAAAAGCATTCAAAAAAGATCAATCTTCGGTACTAATCAATCGTAATCAGGTTTATTCTTCTGACGATTTAATTGACTTATTTTAAACTTGGGCTATGGATTTTTTAAAAGAACTTTTTCGATTTCTCAAAATCCGGAAGAAATTCTGGATGATTCCACTCATTGCTATACTGCTGATTTTGGGTCTGTTGGTTGTACTAACCGAGACTTCGGCATTGGCACCTTTCATTTACTCAATCTTTTAAAATTATGACACGTACGGCAATATTAGGCATCTCAGCATTTTATCACGATAGTGCAGCCGCATTGATCGTGAACGGAAAAATTATTGCCGCAGCCCATGAAGAACGATTCTCAAGAATTAAACATGACTCAAGGTTCCCTGCAAAAGCAATAAGTTATGTACTTTCCGAAGCCGGAATTCGCTTTGAAGAAATGTCGGCTATTGCTTTTTATGATAAACCTTTTCTGAAATTCGAACGACTGCTTGAAACTTACCATGCTTTTGCTCCATGCGGATTGAAGAGTTTTCTGACCGCAATGCCTGTCTGGATTAAAGACAAGCTGTTTTTTAGAAAATTATTGCACCGGGAGTTGCAAAAATTTGGTGAGTTAAAAGTCCCTTTACTTTTTCCTGAGCACCATTTGTCTCATGCGTCCAGTGCGTTTTATCCATCTCCGTTTGAAGAGGCAGCCATTTTAACCATCGATGGCGTAGGCGAATGGGCTACAACCACCATTTGTCTTGGAAAAGGAAATGAAATCAGGAAATTGAAAGAACTTCATTTTCCACACTCGGTTGGTTTATTGTACTCTGCATTTACCTATTATCTCGGATTTCGAGTCAATAGTGGAGAATACAAGTTAATGGGATTGGCTCCATATGGCAATTCACAGTCGCTGCAAACAGCCGGATTTTGTAGAAAAATTCTGGATGAAATGGTTGATGTCAGGCCTGACGGATCAATCATTCTGAACATGGATTATTTTCGTTTTGCAACCGGTTTAACTATGACTAACGAATTGAAATGGAAGAAACTACTTGGGATTTCAAGGCGCGAAGCTGAATCAGAAATAAATCAGGAACACATGAACCTGGCACTGGCCATCCAGCAGGTTACAGAAATAATTGTTGTTAGACTGGCCGAAACTACCCGAAACCTTACCGGGTGTAAAAATCTGGTAATGGCAGGCGGGGTTGCATTGAACTGCGTTATAAACAGCAAAATAAGGGAAGCCGGATTATTCGAAAATATCTGGATACAGCCTGCAGCAGGCGATGCCGGAGGTTCGTTGGGAGCAGCTTATGCTGTTCACCACATTTATTTTGGGAACTCACGTGTAACAGGCGATCAGTTGGCCGATTCGATGAATTCCGCGTACCTGGGACCACAATATACTGATCGTGAAATTGAGCGCACACTATTGCGCTACGATGCAAAATACACTTATCATGCTGATTTTTCAGCATTGAGTACAAACGTTAGCCAGTTACTTGCCGATGGGCAAATTGTTGGCTGGTTCCAGGGGCGGATGGAGTTTGGGCCGAGGGCGCTGGGTAACCGGAGCATTCTGGCCGATCCGCGCAATCCGGAAATTCAAAAGACACTAAACCTGAAAATCAAGTTTCGCGAGGGGTTTCGACCATTTGCTCCAAGTGTTTTGAAAGAAGATACCGTGCATTTTTTTGGTGAAAAAATGAGTTCGCCGTACATGCTTTTTGTTGCATCGTTGAATTTGCCCATAAGAAGTCCGGAGCCGGAGAATTACGCCAACTTTGGAATGTACGATCGGTTGTATCATCAGCGATCGTCCGTTCCTGCCATTACGCACATCGATTATTCGGCCCGGATACAAACGGTTACTGCTCAATCGAATCCTCGTTTTTATCAGCTAATTAGTGATTTCAAACAATTAACCGGATGTGGAATGCTGGTTAATACCTCATTCAATGTGCGCGGAGAGCCAATTGTTTGCTCGCCCGAAGACGCTTTTACCGATTTTATGCACACCGAAATGGATTACCTGGTTATGGGCAATTACCTGATGAAACGATCAGACCAAAATAGAATAGTATTTCCGAAAAAACCACAGGTTAATCCTGACTAACATCTATGTACCAAACTTAAATGCAAATAACTAATGATTTATCTGGTTCTATTTTTATTATAACTCAATTTAATAGCATTAAAATCAATTATTCATGAATCGCAAAATACTTATCTCCAGTTTATTCATGTGTGCTTTATGTGTTTTATCGACCAGCATCAGCTGGGCAAAGAACCCGATCATAACTCACATATACACAGCCGATCCGTCAGCTCATGTATGGAAAGACGGGCGACTTTACATTTATGCATCGCACGATGTTGATCCGCCGCGTGGTTGCGATTTGATGGACCGCTACCATGTGTTTTCAACCGACGACATGGTTAACTGGAAAGACCACGGCGAAATCCTGAATTCAGGACAGGTAGAATGGGGCCGTCCGGAAGGTGGTTTCATGTGGGCACCCGACTGCGCATATAAAAACGGCACTTACTACTACTATTTCCCGCATCCGAGCGGATCAGACTGGAACAACACCTGGAAAATTGGAGTGGCAACCAGCAAAAAACCGGCAAGCGACTTCAAAAGCCAGGGATACATTAAAAGCGTTGGCGGTTTTGCCATGATCGACCCTTGCGTTTTTGTCGACGGCGACGGGCAGGCTTACCTGATTTACGGCGGCGGAAGCAAATGCCAGGGCGGAAAGCTAAAGGAAAATATGGTGGAAATTGACGGCGAAATGAAGGACATGACCGGGCTGATTGATTTTCATGAAGCAGCCTGGCTGTTTAAGCGAAATGGCATTTACTACCTGACTTATGCCGACAATAATCCGCGCCAAAATCAGCTACGATACGCTATGAGCAAAAGTCCGCTTGGCCCGTGGGAACACAAGGGCATTTACCTCGAACCAACCGGATGCGACACCAGCCATGGCTCGGTTGTCGAATACAAAGGCCAATGGTACGCTTTCTACCATAATCAATCTATTTCAGGAAAAGGAAACCTTCGCTCGGTTTGCGTCGATAAACTATTTTTCAATGCCGACGGAACGATTAAAACGGTTGTACAAACCACCAGGGGAGTGAAATAACACTACAGCACCTTCTGAAAAATTAAGAGAATAAACACTATGGAAAAACTCTTTGAACGAAGAAACCTGGTTCTGACTGCCGCGTTAGCCGCGGCTGCTTACCTGGGATTTACATATTTCGTAATTGAGCCGGAGTTGTATCTCATGCGAAATTATCGCGAGTTTTTCATCGATTTCTATTTCTTCAAACAGTTTTTCCAATTTCCCGGCTACCCGGCCGATTACTTTTCCCGCTTCCTAATCGGCTTTTACAATTTCCATGTAATCTCTTCGGTAATAATTACTTGTTTTGTTGCTTCGACTTATTGCCTGATGGTGAGTATATTCCGAAACGAAAAGAAGAATTATTGGCTTCCCTTACTACCGGTTATTCTGCTAATGAGCATGCACAACGACTACGATCATGATCTTAAGAATGATCTAAACATGGTTTGCTTACTCGTAACTCTGAATGTGCATCTCTCGTCAGTTGCACGAAACTCAAAAAACGCAGTTTGGGTTTATGCGTTGTTGCTTGTATTTATATGCTATTTCAACGGATTCGTGGCTGCAACCTTTTGGTTGTTGTACTTACTGGTCATTCTGATAAAGCATAAAACTCCCAAAAGCCAGCTACTTTGGTACCTCGTTGAAACTGCGATCGTGGTGATTGTCCTTCGTGTGGTTTTCAATCTGACTTTTCACGATTACCTTCAGGAACTGACTGATATGATGCGGGTTTATTCGTTTCCACTGCTGCCTTTTATCCTTTACCTGTCGGTTTTTATCCCGATCATTTTTTACGAGGCGAAAGGTGAGTTCATTTTCAGGAAATTAAAACTGAAACCTGTTTGGCTTGCTTATTCAGTCTTAATTCTTATGATTTCGGTTCTGTTTTTAACCTTCAGCTTTGAACAAAAAAATGGACTCAAAGTCAAATATTTTGGACTGAAACACGACTGGGCAAAGGTTTTGGAATACTCGAAAAAATGTACCAATCCCGATCGAAATGTGTCATTTTTCACCAATGCGGCGCTTTTCCATACAGGCAAAATTTGTGATGATCTTTTCAGCTATTACCAGGGATATGGCTCCGATGGACTGATTGCTCCCGAAATAACCGACTATTCGGAAGTAATTACCAATCAGGATATTTTCCTCCAGATGGGCGCACTTTCCCTGTCGGTAGTTTGGGGAACCGAGGCAACCAACGTTTATGGAGCCAACCCGATTGTTCTGAAAAACCTCGTTAAAGCTTATCTGGCAGAAGGTCAGTTAAAGGAAGCCCAAAAATTTCTGAACCTTATGAGCCATTCTTTATTCTGCAAAAACTGGGTTACCTGCTATCAGCGATTTATCGACGACTCGACAATGATTGACCGCGACCCGGAACTAAGCGAATACAGGCGGTTGCAGTTGCCCCAGGCTGAAGTATTTGCCAAGGGAGTGGAAATGAATCTGTATTTGTTATCGCACAATTCCAAAAACAATAAAATGGCTTACGATTATTTGGTTATCAGTATATTGCTCGACAACCGAATGAATGATTTTGCGACCTGTTTAACCGGCCTTAAAACGTATGGATATACCTCTCTTCCGAAGGTTTACATGGAAGGGCTACTCTATTACAGCCTGTTCGCAAAGGGAATTCCGATCGATCCTCAGGAATTCACATTCGACAATCGTGTTATCAACCGATTTGGTGAATTCGGAAAAGACCTTGCAGCCGCGAGAAATGACCTGCCCCGGGCTCGTATGAATCTGCAGGCAAAATATGGAGATACTTACTGGTACTACATCCTGTTTGAAAGCCGGATTTCGGACGAAGAACGAAATGAAATTTTAGCACGCATGATTGGTTAGATATTGAAAAGTATGAAAAATATTAAAGCATGTTTAATTTCAGGAATCTTTCTGTTTCTGATGATTGGGTGTTCGGTCCCCGAAATTCGCGAATATGTGAAGGAACAGCAATCGGCTCATATTTTCCCCGATTATTCCGGAGCGACTCTTCCATTTAATCTGGCTCCCTTCAATTTTGAGGTTAAGGAACCGGGCGACCGTTTTTTGGTGCAGATTTCAGGAAAAAAAGGGACTCCGCTCAGGCTTGCCAGTACCAACGGCAAAACATTGATTCCAGAGACTCAATGGCAAAAGCTTCTTGACGCCAACAAGAACGACAGCATTACAATCGAAATATTTGCGAAAAAAAGCGACGGATGGCATCGTTTCAAACCGTTCAGAAATCTGGTTTCAGCCGATGCCATCGACCCGTACTTATACTATCGCGATATAGCCCCGACCAATAGCTTGTGGAACCGGATGGCTATGCACCAGCGCAACCTGCAAAACTTCGACGAGAAAGAGGTATTCAACAATTATCGGATCGAACACGACTGTATGAATTGCCATACTTTCAACCGGAATAACCCCGACCAAATGTTGTTTCACATTCGCGGAAAACACGGCGGAACAGTTTTTTACAACAAAGGGAAGCTAAGCAAAATCAATCTCAAGACTCCTGAAACCCTCTCGGCCGGAGCTTATTGCAGCTGGCATCCAGCTGGGAAACTGGTGGCTTTTGCTGTGAACAAAATTGTACAGAACTACTATTTGTCGGGGTTCGACCATAAAGTAAAAGAAGTCTTCGATTTAGCCTCAGATATTGTACTGTACAATATTGAAACAAATAAAGTTTTCACATTTCCGCAGATTTCGTCGTCCAAACGGGAAAATCTTCCATGCTGGTCGGCTGATGGTAAATATCTCTACTATACCCTCGCCGACGAATACAAAACCGACATGCCCAACGAAGAAAACCTTTACAGCCTGATGCGTGTGTCGTTCGACGAAAGTACCAACAACATGGGGCAGCCCGAAGAAATAATTTCTGCTGAAAAAATCGGGAAAAGCATTGCTTTTCCGACTGTTTCGCCCGATGGACGGTTCATGCTTTTTTCAATGGTCGATTTTGGATATTTCCCGGTAAACAACAAGTCGGCAGATTTGTATCTTATTGACTTGAAAACCATGCAAATGACAAAGCCGGCGGTTAACAGCAGCGAAAGCGAGAGTTATTTTTCATGGTCGGGAAACAGCCGTTGGTTTGTGTTCAGCAGCCGCCGGTTGGATGGTGTTGCCAGTAAGCCATTCATTTGCCATATCGATTCGACAGGGCAAGTTTCCAAACCGTTTATTGTTCCACAGAAAGATCCAGCGTTTTACGCAGTTGATAACCGGAATTTTTCGCGCCCAGAATTATTAAAACAAAGCTTCAACTTAAATTTTAGAGATATAAAAGGCATTGTTTTTAAGGATGCAACCGATGTTTCTTATGATGGTGCCACGATGTCATCATCTTCACTTTCAATCAATAAAAACTAAATCTTTAATAACACACGGTATCAATTTAAAATTTTAATTCAATGATCCAATCAAAAGTTATTATAGTATTTGTGCTTTCAATCTTATTTGCAATAGGTTCAACAAAAATCAAGGCACAAGAAAAACCTTTTATAACTCATATGTACACAGCCGATCCGTCAGCTCATATTTGGAATGATGGCCGTCTTTATATTTATGCTTCTCATGATGTTGATCTACCGCTAGCCGAGAAAGGAGTGCTCGAAAAAATGAGTAGGGGCGCCGTTTATGCATTGAAACGGGCAGCTGAAAATCACAGGAAAGTTAGTGCAGTCTATATCGACAATCCGTTACTCGACATGAAAAGCTGGCCTTGCGGGCTGGGCCAACGCTCATCAAGCCCCGATGAACTGACGGCTTTCCGGAAAGACTGCAACATTACCTCCGATGATCAGCTTCGGAAGTTCAGAAATAGCCCAATTGATAAAGTACTGCAAATTGTGAAGGGATAATATCCCATTCTGATTTTGTGCATCGATGCCGACGAGCCGTATTGCCCAACGGAAATACGTTGCTGTTTGAGCAAAAGATGAAGCACTAAAAGACGATATAACGGTTATGAACAAATCAGGATTTAAGCACTATCCACACAGTTTTCCAAGTCCGCAGCAGTTGTTGATTTTATTCTGAAAGCGGCTGTTTTAAAAAATTAATAACCCAAAGAAATACACTAATTAAATATTTAATCATGACAACAAAATTGACATTTCTGGTTTCAGGATTGTTACTCCTGAGTATATCATTATTTGCCGGTAACAGGCATGCTACAACTACCAAATACCCATCGTACAAGGGATTGGTTATGGCTGGTTACCAGGGTTGGTTTCGGGTATCAAAAGATGGGAAAATGTATCCCGACGAAAAACAGATTCACATCGATATGTGGCCCGATGTTTCGGAGTACGAAAAGACCTACTCCACTGGTCTTAAGCTTGCTGATGGAAGCACAGCCCGCTTCTTTAATTCGAGTGACAAAAGTACAGTTGACCTGCATTTTAAATGGATGCAACAGTACGGACTAGACGGCGTTTTTATGCAGCGTTTTTTTGGCTCGGCCAAACCCGAAGCACGCCAACGTGGAGCAAATATTGTTCTGAAAAATGCCCTGGAAGCAGCCTCGAAATACGAGCGCGCCATAGGGGTAATGTATGATTTATCGGGATTAAAAGCCTCGGGCGAAGATTGTTCTGTATTAATTGAAGACTGGAAATACCTGGTCGATTCGCTGCATGTAACCAATCAGGCCGGTACTCACACCTATATTTTTCACAATGGCAAACCACTGGTTACAATTTGGGGTGTAGGTTTCCCCGATCGTCCGTACAATATTCGCAACATTGGATTGGCACGTTTTATCGATTTTCTGAAAAACGACCCTGTTTATGGCGGTTGCTCTGTCATGCTGGGCGTTCCAACTTTCTGGCGCGATCTAAATGCCGACTGCAATCCCGATCCGTACCTGCACGAACTCATTCAGCAATGCGACATTGTTTTGCCGTGGGCTGTTCAGCGGTTTTCACCACTTTTACATAATGATATTGATCGGTTCCGCGACGTTATTCTGGCGGATATAGAATGGTGCAAAGAGCATCATATCGATTATGTGCCATGTGTTTATCCCGGGTTCAGCTGGCACAACCTGAGCCGTTCCGAATTCCCGGATGATGTAAAACCGGTTGGCTCTATTCCTCGTCAGGGTGGTCGTTTCTACTGGCAATTGGTTTCAACGGCAATCAACGCCGGAGCCGAAATGCTTTACGTGGCCATGTTTGACGAGGTAAACGAAGGAACTGCCATTTTCAAATGCACCGATAATCCTCCGGTTAGCGAAATTGCCAAATTCGCGGGTATGGACGGTAAACCATCCGACACTTATCTCTGGTTAACTGGCGAAGCAGCCAAAATGCTCCGAAAGGAAAAACCTCTTAGCCTGAAATTACCTCAACGATAGTTCATTAATTTATTTTTGTGTCAATGTTCAGGGAAAAAATTTTGATCAGCCTTTGCTGATTGGTTATGGATTTGCAATAAATCTCTACGCTCAGCAAGCCGGTAATTACCGGTTTAACCCGATACGCGGCTTTGTGAACGATGCCGAAAAACCGCTTCGCGACGAACTGTGCCTGAATGGGAAATGGCAGTTTATGCCGGTGATCGAAACCAACATGAGCAAATTTGTAAAGCCTGAATCGTTTACCTGGGAATCTGTCCCGCTGAAAGTTCCTTCGCCATGGAACATCAATTCATTTGCCAGCGGCGATGGAGGCGATTTTCTGGCTTTCCCGTCATACCCTAAATTGTGGGAAAAAGCACAGATGGGCTGGATGCGCAAGGAGTTTCAGTTGCCTGCAAACTGGACCGGCAAACGGATAAAACTGTATTTTGAAGCCATTGCCGGATTTGCCAAAATTTATGTGAACGGGCAATTGGCAGGTGAAAACCTCGACATCTTTTTCCCGACCGAACTGGATGTGACAAAATTTCTGAAAGCGGGAACCAACGAGGTATTGGTTGGTGTTGCCAAAGCCAGCCTGACCGATGTTCCGGGAAAATACGGACGCCGCAACTACGTGGCCGGTTCGTTCTGGGGGCAGCACATTGCCGGAATCTGGCAGGATGTTTCACTGATTGCCGTTCCGCAACTGGCTATTTCCGATGTGTTTGTGCAGCCTGATGTTAGCAATGATCAGTTGAACTTTGCCATCACGATAAAAAACAACTCACCCGACACACACGTATTCTCGGTTCAGGCTTCGGTTCGTCACTGGGAAAAGCCGGCAACAACCGATGTCAACCTGGCTTCGGCAGACAATGGTGCGTTGAAGGAAGAGGTGCTTCAGCTGGAATATCCGGAGAAAGTAGAACTGAAATCCGGCGACAGCGTGGTGGTGACCGTGTCGAAAAAGGTAGACGGAAAACTGAAGACCTGGACACCCGATTCGCCTAATCTTTACGGTGCGCTGATCAACCTGACTGAAGGCCGCAAGAAAGTCACCAGCGACCTGAAATATACGCGCTTCGGATGGCGCCAGTTTACCATCGGTGGAACTCAGTTTTTGCTGAATGGAGACCCGGTTGTTCTGAAAGGTGACTCGTGGCATTTTATGGGCATTCCGCAGATGACGCGCCGGTATGCCTGGGCCTGGTTCAAAATGCTGAAAGACGCCAATGCCAATGCCGTTCGTCTTCACGCCCAGCCGTATCCATCATTTTACCTCGATGTGGCCGATGAAATGGGAATTTGCGTGCTCGATGAAACCGGTATCTGGTCGAGCGATGGCGGGCCTAAAATGGACTCGGACGACTATTGGGTGTATTGCAAAAAGCATGTAAAAAATTTGGTGATGCGCGACCGTAACCACCCGTCGGTATTTGGCTGGGGTGTTTGCAACGAAACCCTGCCGGTAGTTATCAACGTATTGCATGCTCCCAAAACGATTGAAGAAAGGCAGGTTGAAGAGATCAATAACTAGATCAAAATTGTCAAACATTTAGATCCCACTCGCACTGAAAACGGCCTGGTGATTTGACGGAACTGATCGTGCAGACTTCAGGAATAACTCCTATGCACGTGCTTCTTTCTTCATTGTCCTGATATTACCAATCCATGTTTTGGGGCATTACTCCATTAGTATATCTAACCCCATTCAGATGGATTTTCTTCCTGCTTTCCTATACCCTTTATGTCATGCTTATATCATGCTTGATTAAGCACATTTTCCCTGCCTGCCGCATTCCATATTGTACATTAAATTACGATTAGCTCCTCCTATAAGCGGGTTACTTGCAATTTTTCCCTTGCTAATTCTCCAATTGTCCCATTTCCCTGCAGTTTATCGTTCAGCTAATCTGTTGGTTAAGAAATTAATAGCTTATTAATAAATAATTAATAAGCCATTTACTAAGTATTAATAGGGTTGTTAATGGGTCTCAACTATATTTGTAAAATGAGGCCCAAGTTACAAACCTAAAAATATATGTCAATGTAATAACCTGATAAAAAAACTTCACAACCTGTATTTAGGTCAATTTGGCAAATAATTAGTTACTTAATAATTGAGAGATATAAATTGCCATTTATTTGTAACTCCGGATATTCGACCAGATTGAATATCTAAATTTCGGATTATGTTGAGGCATTTTACTGTAAGAATCATTTTTAACGTCGCGATTGCCCCGTCTATTTAATTACTTATAAATTTAATCATTGTTTAATTATACAACTCAATTATGAAAATCATTAAAAAATTCTTCCTGCTTTTTGTTCTTTTTCTGGCCGTTTTACCAGATTTGCAGGCACAGACGCCTGTTACTAAGCCTATTCGACTTGCAATTGCAGGGGTAACACACGGGCATACGCCGTTCTTTTTAGGGCGGAAAAATAAGACAGATTTTCAATTAGTTGGTGTCTTTGAAACAAATAAGACATTAGCGCTGAATACTGCGAAAAAATATGGTTTCGATCCAAAGTTGATTTATAATGATTTGGGTCGAATGTTAGACAGTGTGAAGCCTGAAGCTGTTGTTGCTTTTGGTTCAATTTTCGAGCATATGGCTGTTGTCGAAGCATGTGCTCCCCGCGGAATTCATGTTATGGTTGAAAAGCCACTTGCTACAAATATGGTACATGCAAAAAAGATGAAAGACCTTGCCGATAAATACCATATTTATTTGCTAACAGACTACGAAACATCATGGTATGCCACAACTGCAAAATCGTTTCAGCTGGTTAACGACAGTAATTTTGTGGGCACACTTAGAAAGGTTGTCATTCACGACGGGCACCAGGGACCTAAGGAAATTGGCTGTGACAAAGTTTTTTTGGATTGGCTCACTGACCCTATTCAAAATGGAGGCGGTGCGCTCATCGATTTTGGCTGTTACGGGGCAAATCTGATGACCTATTTACAGAAAGGACAGGAGCCTGTTTCGGTGACAGCAGTTACACAACATTTTAAACCTGAAGTTTATCCAAAAGTAGAGGATGAGGCAACCATTATCGTTACATACCCTGATGCGCAATGTATTATTCAGGCATCATGGAACTGGCCCTTTGGCAGAAAGGATATGGAGATATATGGTAATTCCGGCTATATTATTGCTCAGAATAACAAGGGTATGCTGTTGCGAAACAAAACGATGAAGGCTGAATTATCAACACAAGTTACGGCAAAAGATATTGCAGTTTATGAAGATCCGTTTAACTATTTTGCTGATGTTCTGAACGGAAAAGTGAAGATGTCGAAATATGATCTTTATTCCCTGGATAACAACATGATAGTTGTTAAGATCTTGGAAGCGGCAAGAGAGTCAGCCAAAACAGGGAAAGCGATAATGTTAAAGAAGTAACAGATATTTTTTCCTGTTTCGTTGCTTAAAATCAAATAAATCAGAAATATAAACGAATATGACGAAGACCTGCTATTACTATTTTATAATTACCCTTGTATTTGCTTCGTGTGCGAAACAAAATGGAACGGGAAAATATCCTTTTAAGGATTCAACTTTACCTGTAGAAAAACGAGTTGATGACCTTCTCAGCCAGATGACGACTGAAGAAAAGATCAATCAGATGGATATGTACTGGGGAAAAGAGGTTGCCACGTTGGAAAAACATGATGCAGTTTCCTATTCCGAAGAGAAAACTGCGACAGCACTTGGCAATACCGGTATCGGCTCAATTCATGATTTTTATCCGTTAAGTGCAGAGATAACCAATCAAATTCAAAAGTATGCTGTGGAAAAAACCCGTCTGGGAATTCCGGTTTTATTTATAGAAGAAGGCCTTCACGGATATTGTGGAAACGGAAGTACAACTTTCCCTATTCCACTTCAGTTAGCCAGCGCCTGGGATACTGCGCTTGTCCGAAAAGTTGGTCGGATTATCGGGACCGAAAGCCGGGCACATGGTATTCACATGATTCTTGGTCCGGTTTTGGATTTGGCCCGCGACCCACGTTGGGGACGTCTTGAAGAAACATATGGAGAAGATCCATATCTGGTGGCTTCAAATGGAGTTGCAATCGTGAAGGGGATGCAGGGACAGGGTCTTGATCAAAATAATACGGTAATTGCTGAGCCTAAGCATTTTGCTGTACATAGTCTTCCCGAAGCCGGTAGCAATATCGGGCCTGTATTTATTGGTGAGCGCGAAATACGTTCGACCTATATGGTTCCTTTTGAAAAAGCTGTCCGTGAAGGCGGTGCCAAAGGAATTATGGCAGCTTATCATGAACTGGACGGAATTCCCTGTGTATCTAGCAGATGGTTGCTTACTGATGTTTTGCGCAAGGAATGGGGCTTTAAAGGATTTGTACTCTCAGATTTAGGAGCTATTCGGATGACGGTAAACAGTCATATGACAGCAAAAGATACGACTGATGCGATGGTTCAAACGATAAAAGCAGGTTTGAATATGCAGTTCTACGATTTTGACCACAAAAGCTTTAAAGATGCAATCAATCAGGCTTTAGCTGAAAAAACTCTTACAGAAGAAGACCTGAATGTTGCTGTTCGCGATATTTTAAGGGTCAAATTTATGCTAGGACTTTTTGAAAAACCATATGTCGATCCGGCTTTGAAACTGACTGTGTTTCATACAGAAGAGAATCAGCAATTAGCCTTGCAAGCCGCGCATGAAAGTATTGTTTTATTGAAAAATGAGCAGGGTGTACTTCCGCTAAAAAATGAAAAACTACGGATTGCTGTAATAGGCGAATTGGCTGAAAGTACTTATCCGGGTGGCTATGCAAATCCCGACAAAATTGGTATATCGATTTTGGATGGTTTAAAGCAAAGGGCTGGGAGCACGCAGATAATTAGTTATGAAAAAGGCTATACATTCGAAAAGACCGGAAATGCAAATAAGCAGAAGGCTGTAGATCTTGCTAAAAGATCGGATGTTGCCGTCGTTGTTTTAGGCGAGAATATACAAATTGTAGGTGAAGGGAAAGACCGTTCGAATATTGAACTGAGTGAAAATCAGTTGGATTTGATTAAAGCTATTCAAGCAACAGGAAAGCCAATTGTCGCCGTCCTATTTAACGGGAGACCGCTTGTTATCAATTGGGTTGCTGAAAATGTTCCGGCAATTGTTGAAACATGGTTTTCAGGCGAAAAAGGAGGTTTGGCTATTGCCGATGTTTTACTTGGCAAAGTGAATCCTTCAGGAAAATTACCGGTCACATTTCCTCGTTCGGTTGGTCAGATCCCTTTCTATTACTACCACAAACCTTCGTCGAAACATAACTATGTGGATCTTCAGAAAGGTCCTTTATTCGTTTTCGGTCACGGTCTGAGTTACACAACTTTTGAATATTCCGGTATACAAATCTCACCGGAAACGATGGCTATTGACGGAACTGCAACAATAAAAGTATCAGTAAAAAACACTGGAAGTGTTGAAGGGACAGAAGTTGTGCAATTATATGTGCGCGATGAAGTTGGTAGTGTAACAACTCCGGTGAAAGCACTGAAAGGATTTAACCGCGTAACGCTTCAACCGGGCGAAAGTAAAGATATAAGCTTTAATGTCGGCCCGGAAGCCCTTTGGCTTTGGAACCGTGAAATGAAACGAGTTGTCGAACCGGGAGAATTTAAGATCATGATAGGAAGTTCGTCAGAAGATATTCGTCAACAGGGTAAATTAGTGGTCGCTGCAAAATAAATTAATCGGAGTTTGTCGGCGATGGAGCTTGTGCTTCACCACTATAACCATGTTTCTATTATAATTTTCTCAATGATCCAATTGGTTTAAAAAAATCAATAGAGGTTGGCAATAACGACGCGAGTGGCATCTATAGCATAGGTCTTTTCCCTGGTTATACTTATTACGTGCGTAGGAGCAGCTGTAAACGATGCAAATAGAAAATATAATTATTCGCCGATTGTGAAGGTTGTCGTACCGTAATCAATGATGGCGGACACGTATTGAATATTTATCAGATCTATCTGAAACGCTCGAACTCGTCTTTAAGAGAACGAATGTGCAAAATTGCAATATTCAATTTTGTCCAAAGCTTTATAAAATTATCCCGCTGAACATACAGAATAAGCGGGATAATTTATTGTTTCAGTCTGTCTTTTTTATTTACCACCATAGCTTAGGTCGAACCGATGTTAAATAGTAATGAGTTTAAATGTTTTAGTTTAATTTCTTGATTTTAATGATATGAATTTGAAAAGAATGATTTTTACAATATCCCTTATGACAGGAATATTGTCGGGAGCAATGGCTCAGAAGAATCCGTTTATCATACACATGTACACGGCTGATCCATCGGCGCATGTTTGGCAAGACGGACGTTTGTATGTATATCCGTCGCACGATATTTCGCCTCCGCGCGGATGTGATTTGATGGATCAATATCATGTTTTTTCTACTGACGACATGGTTAACTGGGTAGATCACGGAGAAATTTTGCGTGCATCCAATGTGCCCTGGGGCAGAAAAGAAGGTGGTTTTATGTGGGCGCCTGATTGCGCATATAAAAACGGTACTTATTATTTTTTCTTTCCGCATCCAAGTGAAACAAAATGGAATAACTCCTGGAAAATAGGTGTTGCGACAAGTAAATACCCGGATAAAGATTTTGTTGTACAAGGTTACATTCCAAATATTCCATCCATGATTGATCCATGCGTTTTTGTCGATGACGATGGTCAGGCTTATTTGTTCTACGGAGGAGGCGGTAGATGTATGATGGGTAAGCTCAAAGATACTATGATGGAAATTGACGGCGAATTGAAAACAGTTGAAGGTTTAGCCGATTTTCATGAAGCGTCCTGGATTCATAAAAGAAACGGGATATATTACTTGTCCTATTCTGACAATCACGATGCCAACAAGGATACAGAAGGCGTAAAGGGAGACAACCGAATGCGATATGCTACCAGTAAAAGCATATCTGGTCCCTGGGAATATAAAGGAATCTACATGGAACCCACCGACAGCTATACCAATCATGGTTCGATAGTTGAATATAAAGGACAATGGTATACGTTTTATCATAACAGCAAACTATCGGGTGATAAAGGGGAATTCAACGATTGGCAAAGATCTGTTTGCGTGGATAAACTTTTTTATAATCCGGATGGAAGCATTCAAATGGTCAAACAAACAACTGAATGGGGAAAATAATTTGTTAAATTAAATTATAATGAAATATTTAAGTGATGAGAATAAATAGATGTCGTATTTATAAAAGTGGGAAAGGGCGGTGGGGAGAAGGAGGGAGAGCGTGTGAAAAATCATGGCGATGGGGCGATGAATGTCATTAAGGGTTATTAAAAAGTCATTGAAAAGGTCATTGGCTTCGCCGTCATTGAAAAAATCATTATGGTCATTAAGAATCTTCGTTTGTGGATTCGATGTGGGTATAGGACCTGATACCAGACTTGATATGGACCAAACATAGAGCAAACATAGAGCAGATATAGAGCAGGTGCGAGGAGAATATGGGGCAAATCCATCCGGGCTGTTTGTTTGAATTAAAATATACATCAAAAGTGCACTGTGCTTCGGGAGTCCACAAATCCGGAATTGGCAAAAGACGACATTTATTCCCATTACGTATTTGCAAAAGTTGAATTGGAAGCATCCTAATTCTACAATAAAGCATTATGTAAAAATGTTTAATCAAGTATGACTGAAACGTAGTACGGCGTTGGTACGGAGAAGATTCATGTGAGTTGTAGTATCATTATATAAATACTTATCCGCAAACCGTCCTAATGTGACAGAAGTAAAATAAGGATTCTTTTAATAATATCTGTATTGAAAAATTACATATATTACTGATGTTCACTATATTTAGAGTGTAAATGTTACATTATGAATATACTTGAGTTCATTCAGAAATTTCCAGATGAGGGAACTTGTCGTTTAAAATTTAAGGGACAAAGAGACCAAATCGGTATAATTTTTAGTAATCTTGTAAGAGCATTATTGGCTCGAAAATAAACTTTGTTACAAATGTAAGCATTGTCATCGACGAATATCGTTACGTTCATCAGGTACAGTGATGCAAAGTTCCAAATTACCTTTTCGATATTGGTTCGTTGCCATGCATTTGCTCACTTGTACAAAGAAGTCTTTCTTAACGGAAGAATTATGTCGTCAATTGTGTCATAAACGTTATCAACCTATTTGGAAAACGATAAACAAACTTCGGGATGTTATGGGTAAACGCGATAATGAGTATCAACTTTAAGGACAAATGGAACCTGACGATGCTTTCTTTACAACGGAAATACAACAGGATAAAAAGGATAAGCCGCTGAAAAGAGGGCGTGGGAGTCAAAGTAAAGTGCCTGTTATGGCTGAGAGTACCTTTGTGGACTCCCCGAAGAATATTCGTAAGCCCAAAAGTGTGAGACATATTAAGATGCAGGTTATTAACGACCTGAAATCTATTGTTATAAAAGACAGGTTGATAAGCTCAATTAACAACGGATGATTTAATATTATGTTATAAATTAAAAGAATATGTCCGATCGCATAAAGCTACTGTTGTTGTGCCGGATATGAGTCCAATTTTATTACCATGGGTTCACATTGCAATCAGCAACGCTAAACGATTATATCATAAACTGAAAAACTAATATTTGCAATATTATCTGAATGAGGACTGTTACAAATTCAACAGAAGATATTTTGGAGATAGACTCTTCGACAGGTTACTTATTGCTGCCGTTTCTTATTCTCCTGATTCGAATCTAAAATTTACAATAGGGTGCTTGCGGATAAGTATTATTATTTTTAATTGTCAAGAATTTCTGATAAAAATCCCTAATGCTGAAGAATTCAAATTTACTTCAGACAAGTAAAAGAAAATAGCTTAGTTTTGTGCTTCCTAAAGATACAATACGAACATTTACTGACCAAATTTTCGACCAGATGAAAGCAGAGCAAGATTTATTGCGAGAAATAGTTCAGGGAGATGAAGAATCATTTACCGATGCATTTGACTGTTACTACGTTAGCTTATGTTTTTACGCGAATAAATTTATCCACGATTCAGACGAATCCCGATCCCTGGTACAGCAGGTATTTGTTGATCTTTGGATGAAACGCAACAAATTAGTCATTGATCAATCATTAAAGGCGTATCTATTTGCAACCGTCCGAAATTATTCTCTTGACTACTTGAAACATAAACTTGTTGAAACTAGATATCTTCGCGAATCACAACCAGAGTCAGTAACTCATGAACGTGATTTGATTGAAGAAGCTGAGCTGAATGCGAGGATCAATTCGGCAATTGAAGCCTTGCCCGAGAAGTGTCGCGAAATCTTTACCCTTTGTCGTTTTGAAGAACTTCGCTACAGCGAAATTGCGTTACGACTTGGGATCTCCATCAAAACTGTTGAGATGCAAATGGGAATTGCCATGAGGAAATTAAGATCAAAACTAACTGACAATCAAAATATTCAAATATTAATGTTTCTATTTTCAAAAAATAGTTAGCCTTCAATACAGGGTAACTGACAAGATAGTCGTCTTAAGATTAATCAAACTAAACATCATTGCTTAATGGATCATCAGGCACTCGTTAATGACCAGCAAATAGCTTCCTTTCTTTCAGGAAATAGTACCCCCTCAGAAATCGAAGAGCTCCAGCAATGGCAGAACCTATCGGCTGAAAATAAAAAATCCTATGATGATTCAGTAAAAGTTTGGGACAATTGTTCGACGCCACTCACTAACTCACAGATTGAACAGGATAAGACGTTGATTCAGGGTCGTATTATTGCCTTATCGGCTTTACAGCTAAAACGCGATCGGGTTTTATTGCGGCTTCTTCGTATAGCTGCGATCCTTATTGGGCCAATAATGCTTGCAGTTGGCTGGTATATTGGATCTTCAACCTTATCATCAAAGGAGTTAACCTGGAATACTGTAACTGCGCCAAAAAAACACATTGCTGCATGTACACTGGCCGATGGTACCGAGGTATGGCTAAATGCCGAATCAACACTTAGCTATCCTGCTACTGATCAGGCGGATAAAAGAGAAGTGAAGCTTATTGGCGAGGGATATTTTAAAGTTACTAAAAATGCTAAAAAACCTTTTTATGTAGTTACCGAAATGGCTACAGTTAAGGTTTTGGGAACCACATTTAATATGAAAGCCTATCCAGGAGCAGAACAAATCGTTACCACACTTGAAGAGGGTTCGGTTGAACTTTTCATTCAAAAATCGAATAAAGCTTCGCTTCAACTTAAACCAGGAGAACAGGCAATCTATGACACGAAGGAAGAAAAGTTTGAAATTGCTAATGTAGATGTTTCGCATTTCAGCGCCTGGAGGGGAGACAGATTTATATTTAAAGATGCTGATTTAAAAACGATTATCACTGAACTCGAGCGATTATATGATATTAAGATTTACGTTAAAAATCCAGAACTGGAAAAGCTTCGTTTCAGAGGGGTGTTTAGCTACGATCAGGATCTGCTTGACGCGTTCGAAACTTTGAAACGAAGTGTTAAACTAAACTATACTATTAAGGGACATGAAGTTTGGTTGGAATGATTATTCTAATTCTGATTGACTAAATATTATGCAAGATAATCCTCGACCAGCTTGCGGTGAAACATCGCGTTTGGAAGACATGTTTTAGTTTAAATGAATTCAAAACCTTAAAAATAAACTAATAGCCTATGATGAAATAAACAACAAACAATCGTAACCATCTAAAAAACAGCGAGAATAGTCCTACCTATTCTCGCTGCAAAAACGCCCGACAGGCGAAAAACGAAAAATCATTTTATTATTTAAAAACATTCAAATGTATGAAAAAAAAATCCAATCCAAACAGGGGAAGAGAGCTCTTGTTTAAAAAAGTGTCACTAATTATGAAACTCTACCTATTCATTTTGGTGATCACTATTATGCAGGCAACAGCGAGTGTTTATTCGCAAGCCACTCGCTTAAACCTGAAGATGGAAAATGCCACCATCTCGGAAGTCTTTGATGCCATTGAAAAACAGTCAGATTTCTTCTTCTTTTACAACAAAGGGCAGATTAATGACCAGCAACGAGTTTCGGTTGATCTTAAAGATAGTAAAATAGATGAAGTACTTACAACTATTTTCGGAAAAAATGCGATCAAATACGAGATTAAAGGGAAGAATATCATTGTAAAGTCTTCAGATCTGTCCAGTTTCTCCGTTCAGCAGTCTGACAAAAAAATAACCGGCAAAGTGACCGATCATTCCGGCCTACCAATCCCTGGGGTATCCATTGTCGTAAAAGGTACTACTACTGGAGTGATAACCGATAACGAAGGGAAATATACTCTTGCCAATGTTTCTGAAAACACATCTTTGAAGTTTTCTTTTGTAGGTATGGAAAGCCAGGAAATAAAAGTTGGAAACCAGACCTCCGTGAATGTTGTTCTGGAAGAAGAAGTGATAGGACTGGAAGAAGTTGTAGCTGTGGGTTATTCGACCCAGAAAAAAGCAACGTTAACAGGAGCTGTATCATCCATCAAAAATGAAGATCTTGTTATCACTAAAAACGAAAACGTGGTAAATATGTTGACAGGTAAATTACCTGGCGTACGTGTCGTTCAAAAGAGCAGTATGCCGGGCGCTTACGATACAACAATAGATATCCGAGGTATGGGTACTCCATTGTTTGTAGTCGACGGTGTTCCGCGCGACCAGGGTTATTTTGCCAGAATGGATGCTGAGGAAATTGAGAACATATCTGTATTGAAAGACGGCGCAGCTGCAATCTATGGTTTGCGTGCAGCGAACGGCGTTGTGCTGGTCACAACAAAAAGCGGTACATCGCAAAACGGGAAAGTTGATGTCACCTTTAACTCCAGCTATACAGTGCAACAGTTTCTATATGTTGGTGAAGGGTTAAACGCCCAGGATTACATGTTCATGAGGAACGAGATGAACTGGCAAGGCTTCGGCTCTTCTAACTATTTAACACGTAATGCTCCGCTCTTCACTCAGGCGCAAATGCAGCCTTACATTGACGGAAAACCGTCATACAACTGGATGAAAGCAGCCTTTCGTGATAATACGCCGCAGCAAAAACACAGCCTCAGCGTAAATGGCGGAAATGATAAATTACGCTATTTCTTTAATCTTGGTTACGGTCAACAAGATGGTTCATTCAAAACAGGTGATTTAAATGCAAACAGTTGGAATGTTCGTTCGAACATCGATGCTCAGATTAACAATCGTTTGAAAGCAAGGATTTCGTTGGGCGGCATCATGACCGAAAATAACAGTCCAAACGGATCTGACTGGTCAATGTATAAGAACGCTTGGTTAATGCGTCCGGATGCTCCTTTCTACGCAAACGACAATCCGGATTATCTTAACGGCGACGTAATCTATATGCCAAATGCCAACATTCTTGCAGAAACCAGTTCGGCTTATAAAGGCACTACAACAGACATTCAACGCAGGCTCAATGGTACATTGGCATTGACCTATGACATACCTGGCATAAAAGGACTATCGGCAAAGGGATCGTATGACTATAACATGTATCTGGCGGATAATACGCAGTATAAGAAGACCTATACTCTATATACTTACAACACTAATTTGCAGACTTATAATCCGACTCTAAAGAATTCGCCTTCCAGCATTCGTAGAAGCGCTAACATAAATAGCGGCAGCAACATGCAGTTGGGAATGTACTATGTCAATAAGTTCGGTAAACATAACCTAAACAGCTTTCTTATCTTCGAAGAGAATCATAGTGTGTCGGATGATTTTGCCGCATTCCGTGAGTTGATGGTTAACTCACAATACTTGTTTGCCGGTGAAACCACAAATCAACAAGGTACCGGAGGCACTCCAAGCGACCGTGTGACCCAATCCGTCATTGGTCAGGCAGTGTACGATTACAATGGTAAATACATGGTTGATTTCAAATTTCGTTACGACGGATCTTCACGATTCCCGGCCAATAACCGTTGGGGATTCTTCCCGACAGTTTCAGCAGGGTGGCGTTTGAGTGAGGAAAGTTTCATCAAGAATAATTTTCAAGCTATCAATAATTTGAAACTGAGAGGTTCTTACGGCGAAATGGGTGATGACAGTTCTGCAGGTAACTATCCTCCAACAACCGGTTATGCTTTGAATGGTAATGACTACGGATGGTATTACGCTAATTCATTTACCGGCGGTGTTGCGCCTCCCGGAATTCCTAATCCGAATTTGACATGGTATAAAACCAAAATGTATAATTTAGCTTTGGATTTTGGATACAATAAATTGAGCGGTACTTTTGAAGTTTACAGACGTGACCGTACAGGTTTGCTTGCAACCAGACTGGATGTAGTTCCCGGTACCGTAGGCGCCAGCTTGCCCCAGGAAAACCTGAACAGCGATCGTAATTTCGGTTGGGAATTATCTCTTAATTACCGCAATAAAATCAGCGACTTCAATTATTTCGTTAGTCCTCAGATATCGGCTACCAAGAGCATGCGTACCGATTGGCTTGAAACACCTGCCAGCAATTCATACGACAACTGGAGAAACCGTACCAGCGGACGTTATAACAATATTTGGTGGGGTAATGAATCAGTGACTCAGTTTACAACCTACGAACAAATCAGGAACTTCTCAATGCCTACCGGACAGGGCGTTTTACCGGGCGACTGGTATAATAATGACTGGAACGGTGATGGTATAGTTAACGGAAGTGATGATCACCCAATCGCAACTAAAAGTCTTCCCGTGTTTAACTTTGCTGTTAGTACAGGAGTTTCCTGGAAGAACTTTGATTTGTCAATGAATTTCCAGGGTGCAGCCGGTTGTTATGTTCAATTTGGAGAGGTGCTTACTGAGGCGTTCCCTTTTAACGGACAACAAACAATGTCATATTTTAAGGATAGATGGCATCCTGTAGATCCTAATGCGGATATGTTTAACCCCAATACCCAATGGATATCAGGTTATTATCCCGTTACCGGTCATGACGGTCGTCGTACGGGTACAAACCTTGTTCAAAATTCTTCTTACGTACGTCTGAAGACACTGGAAATTGGTTACACCTTACCGAAGAAGTTATTGGCAAAGGTGGGAGTAAAAAGTTTAAGAATCTACACAAACGGATATAACCTTTTGACGTGGAGCGGCCTGAAAAACCAGGATCCGGAACGTCCGGGTGCAAATGGTGGTGGTGCATCAACCAGTGATGTTCAAATCTATAATTATCCGGTCAATAGGACATATACTCTTGGTGCAAGCCTTAAATTCTAAAAAAATTAATAGTTATGAAAATTAAACTTGTATTATTTAGTGTCATTTTGGGGTTTATAGCTTCCGCATGCTATGATTTGACTTTGCAACCCAAAGGAATGTTGGGTGAACCTGAACTATACGGCACCGAATTTGGTGTCAAGAAATACTTTTCCGGGATTTATACATGGCTTCCTATAGAAGACTTTACTTATTTCGCAAGAAGCGGTGGATCTTCCGGTTTTAGTCAGAAGAATAATGGTTGGGAAGCAGGAAAGTTTTCCCAGGGAAATATGTCCGGTGAATTTGTTAACACATGGATAAAGGTAAACAACGATGGTTTTGGTTATTGGCCATACGACAAAATCCGTCTTGTGAACAGTTTCATTGCGAATTTCCCCGATTATAAGACTCTTTATGGAGATGTTAATGTCTATAACTCCTTAATGGGCGAAGCTCATTTCTTACGTGCTTATTTTTACTTCGGATTGGCTAAACGTTATGGAGGCGTACCTCTCATTACGAAAGTGCAGGATATCTTAGGCTCTAAGGATTCGTTGAATGTAAAGCGTGCAACAGAGTATGCAACATGGAAATTAATCCATGATGACCTGCAGTTTGCCATTGCTAACCTGAGGACAACTAAAGAAGCCGGACGCGCCAATAAGTATGTGGCTGCCGCTTTAATGTCGCGTGCCATGCTTTATGCAGGTACGATTGCCAAATACACCGATTATCTGAACTTCAAGGCAGATCAAAAAGCAGCACAACTTGGATTGGCTGGAATGGATCCCTCCCAGGCGGTCGAGTTCTTCCAGTATTCTTACGATGCGGGTAAAATAGTCGAATCAGGTGGTTATACCCTATATACTGATAATAAGATTGCTGATCCGTTGTTACCTGTTAAGGCATCGAATTTTGCCAGCTTGTTTCAGGATCCCACATCTTCGGAGAATATTTTTGTCAAGTTTTTTGATAAAAATACCCCGGGTGGCCTTGGACTGAAACATAGTTATGATGCATTGATGTCCCCTAATCCGGACATGGCATCTGAAGTAGGTGCAGAAAGTTATCCTTCACTGGATTTCATGAGGATGTTTGACTTTCCTGCCTTCACGGATGCGGCTGGTAAACCAATTCGTTTTGCTAAGCGCAGCGACATTACGAATGGCATGGAACCTCGTCTGAGAGGCACTTGTTATTTTGATGGCGATGTACTTCGCGGAAAAACTTACAGCATTCAGCGAGGCATTTACAAATCTTTCCCCGGACTGGCAGCGGATGCTCAAAGCGGCAGCAGTGTTGCTGATATCAACAAAAACGGAAATAGAATTTTAGGAAATAAGAATGATACCGATCCATCCCCTGGCGGTGATCTTATCACCGGTCAGCATGGACAATTTGAAAATGGAGGTGGTGAAAGCAATACCCTTACCGGTGCCTATATACGTAAATACGTTAATACGAACATGGCGACTCCTGATGTCAGGCTGAATAACAGTGCTCAGCATTATATAGTATTCCGTTTGGGCGAAATCTATTTGAACCAGGCTGAAGTATGTTATGAATTAGGCAGAAAGGCGGAAGCATTCGATTACATCGAAAAGATTCGCATACGTGCCGGCGCTATAGATGCGCGCCATGATAATAATCCCACTGACCCGAATAGTTTGACGAAAAACGGTTATTTGGTGGGTGGCGACCTGCAATTCATCCGCGACGAACGTTTCCGTGAGCTTTTTGGAGAAAATCATCGTTGGTGGGATCTCCGCCGTTGGAGAGTTGTCGACGCTGTGGTGAAACAATGGATTCCACGTGCTCTGGAGTGTTACTACGATCGTGAGAATAAAAAGTACTTCTTCCTGGATGAGAGTGTAAAAAATAACGAGACCTGGACTGCATCTAAGGCTTCAAACTATGAACCGATTCCGCAGGGCGAAATTAATAAGAACACTAATCTTCTGCCTCAGAATCCGCTTCGTTAATTTATTAACTTATTAATACGAATTAATATGAAAAGAATATTTTATTCAATGATAGGTGCAGGCATGTTGTGCCTGGGCTTAGCTTCATGTATGAAGATTGATAACTGGGATGCGCCAGGTGCGCAATTCTCCGGAAAGGTGATCGATTCATACACTGGACAGAATTTAGTGATCGACCAAAATGACTGGTCCATCCGCATATGGGAAAAAAGCTGGACAAAATCTGTTGCCCAGTATCAATCCATACCGATTAAAGCAGATGGTACGTATAATAATACGAAGTTATTCGCCGGGACATACGACATGCTTGCTTATGGCGGCCCTTTCTGGGCTTGTGATACCATAAAGGGTGTAGTATTGGATAAATCTACCACACAGGACTTCACGGTGACTCCTTATCTGCAGGTTCTTGAATTTGTACCAACAGTGACTGATACAATTATGACCATTACATGCAAACTGAAGGCTCCAATTTTTTCGAAAACAATAAATTCAAAAGTGGTCAATCTTCCCAATCTTTATGATGTTAAGGCTTTCATAAGTCTTAATACATTTTGTGGGAACTCCAATTACATTAACATCGCTGAGTATAATAATTTGAGAATACAAATCAGTAAAAGTTGGGCGACTTATGTGCCGGGCGGTGGCGACACGACTCCGGTGCTTACCATGACTGGTTTCAAGTTGAGAGCAGGTTATACTTATTATGTACGTGTAGGAGCATCTGTTGACGATGCAAATAGAAAATATAACTATTCGCCGATTGTGAAGGTTGTTGTACCGAGCCGCACTCATTGATTATGATAGATATTGAATATTGCAGATTTTTGCAGTATTCAATATTGTCTGAAGTATATTAAAATTATCCCGCTGGACATATAGAATAGCGGGATAATTTATTGTTTCTGTTGCCTTTTATTCATTATGAACGCTGAGGTCGAATTGTCGTTAAATAATCAAGAGTTTAGTGTTGTTAAATTTTTATGACATGAGTCTGAACGAAACGATTTTACAATATTCCCTACGATTGGAAAATTATCCGGATCAATGGTTCAGAGGAATTCGTGTCTCGAAGATATTTATACAACCCGATCTGGGCATATGGCTGAAGGAGGTTATGATGTATATCCGTTGCACGGTAGTTCGCCTCCATGCGATATGATGGATCAATTCACAGTCAAAACCGAAGTTTAATCTATATGATTTTACTAAACCGGTGATAATTAACCATACTCATTAGAGGTTGGGATTATTTTTTAAATAAGCCTAACCCAAAATAAACTATCATGAAATGTAGGATTTTTGCATTTTTTCTGCTGATTGGAATTGGGGCTGGTGCCCAGACAAAGCATTCTCTGAACACAAAATTCCCTTCTTATAAGGGGTTGGTGATGGCCGGTTACCAGGGATGGTTTCGTGTGCCACAAAATGGGATCATGTATCCCAGTGAAGAGCAAATAGGTATTGACATGTGGCCGGATGTCAGCGAATATGAGAAAACATACCCTACCGGGTTGAAATTGGCGGATGGCAGTATGGCCCGCTTCTTTAACTCGGCAGACAAAAGTACGACTGATCTTCATTTTAAATGGATGAAACAGTATGGACTTGACGGGGTATTTATGCAACGCTTTTTCGATGCTGCACGTCCAGGAAACCGGAAAAGAGTGGAAACCGAAATTTTAAAAAATGCGTTTGATGCGGCTTCCAGGAATGAAAGGGCTATTGCCATTATGTATGACCTTTCAGGCTTGAAAGGATCCGGAGAAGACTGTTCTTTGCTGATCGATGACTGGAAATATCTTGTCGATTCATTGAATGTTACCAATCAAAAGGGAACCCACACGTATCTTTTCCATAACGGGAAACCATTGGTTACGATCTGGGGATTGGGCTTTCCTGATCGTCCGTATGATATTCGAAATATCGGGATTCAGCGGTTTATTGATTTTCTAAAAAATGACCCGCAATATGGCGGATGCAGTATAATGGTTGGTGTGCCGACTTTCTGGAGAGATCTGAATGCTGATTGTATCCATGACTCTTATTTACACGAGATAATCAAACAGGCTGATATTGTTATGCCCTGGATGGTTCAACGTTTCACCCCGCTTCTTCATAACGATATGGACCGTTACCGGGATGTTATTTTAGCTGATATGAAATGGTGCAAAGAGAATGGGATTGATTATGCACCTTGTGTATGTCCGGGATTTAGCTGGCATAACCTTAGCCGTCGTGCATTCCGTAACGATGTAAAACCTGTGGAATCGATTCCTCGTCAGGGTGGCCGCTTTTATTGGCAGCAAATTTCTACGGCAATCAATGCCGGCGCGGATATGCTTTATGTTGCCATGTTTGATGAGGTAAATGAAGGTACAGCCATCTTTAAATGTACAGATAATCCTCCGGTTAGCGATATTGCAAAATTTGTAGGAATGGATGGAAAACCATCGGACCAGTATCTTTGGCTGACGGGAGAAGCCGCCAAAATGCTCAGGAAAGAAAATCCCCTGTCGTTTACTCTTCCTGAAAGAAAATAATCTGATTTATAACTTTTTAATATATGCCTTATACTAATTCAAATATATTATGAAAGTAAATCTATTTTTAGCAATCCTGCTCGTACTATGTATCGGCAGATTGAATGCAGCAGATTTAAAGAGCATTATGGAGTTTGGCGTTAAGCCTGAAAACAGTGCAAAAACACTTTAACACTTTAAATAACTAAAAAATGACAACGCTTTGTAATTTAACTAAAAAGAACGTATTCAGAGGTTATTCAGTTCGGGAGATTTGGTCTTCTGTATTTATTGTTTTACTTTTCATTGTTTTTTCATCAAGAGTTTTTGCCCAGGGCAACCCTTTTATTACGGACATGTATACTGCAGATCCATCTGCGCACGTATGGGCTGACGGCAGACTATATGTGTATGCTTCGCACGATGTCTCTCCTTCACGGGGATGCGATTTAATGGATAAATATCATGTTTTTTCAACAAAAGACATGAAGCATTGGACCGATCATGGCGAAATTCTCAATTCAAGTCAGGTTCCATGGGGCAGAAAAGAAGGCGGTTTCATGTGGGCGCCTGATTGTGCTTTTAAAAACGGTACTTATTATTATTATTTCCCGCATCCAAGTGAAACCAACTGGGGAAAGTCATGGAAAATTGGAGTTGCTACCAGTAAAAACCCTGCCAGTGATTTTAAAGTTCAGGGTTATATTGAAGGACTAAAATCAATGATTGATCCATGTGTCTTTGTTGACGATGACGGTCAGGCTTATCTTTATTACGGTGGCGGGGCTCGTTGTGAGGGTGGTAAATTGAAAGATAACATGATGGAAGTTGATGGTCAAATGCAACCGATGTTGGGTCTGGAAGATTTTCATGAAGCTACCTGGGTTCATAAAAGAAACGGGATATATTATCTATCCTATTCTGACAATCACGATGCCAACAGGGATAAAGAAGGCGTGAAAGGAGACAATCGGATGAGATATGCTACCAGCAATAACCCCCTTGGACCTTGGAAATATCAGGGAATCTACATGGACCCTACTGATAGTTATACAAATCATGGTTCTATAGTTCAATTCAAGAAAAAGTGGTATGCTTTTTATCACAACAGTGCGCTCTCTAATCAAGACTGGCAAAGATCAATCTGTTTTGACAGGTTGTATTATAATCAGGACGGTACAATAAAGAAAGTTGTCACGACTGATTACGTTAAGAAAGATGAAAAGCAATAGGTATTACTGATCGTTGATCATCTGCATTATCGTACTAACCTGATTAATTTGTATTCATGGTTAGTATGATAATGTTTTAAAATTTTAAAAACAACAAGATGTTACAAATAAAAAGAGTTTTTTTCTCGATAATATTGAGTTTGTTATTCATTGGGTCATATGCTCAAAATCCTTTTATTACTCATATCTATACTGCTGACCCATCGGCGCATGTTTGGAACGACGGAAGGTTGTATGTTTATGCTTCACATGATATTGATCCGCCGCGCGGTTGCGACCTGATGGACGAATACCATGTTTTTTCGACCAACGACATGGTAAATTGGACTGACCATGGCGAAATCCTGCGTGCAAGCCAGGTCCCCTGGGCAAAACCCCTCAGAAACGACGCTAAACTGATGTGGGCGCCCGACTGCGCCTACAAAAATGGTAAGTATTATTTCTATTTTCCGAAGCCAAGTCAGGATCCTTGGGGCAGAAACTGGAAAATTGGAGTTGCTGTGAGCGATAAACCCGCTTCGGGATTCAAGGTTCTCGACCACCCGATGCTCGGACTTCCCGAAAGCGGTCAAATCGACCCTTGCGTATTTGTGGATACCGACGGTAAAGCCTACTTCTATTATGGCGGCGGCGGTAAATGCTTCGGCACCAGAATGAAAGATAATATGTATGAAATCGACGGCGAACTTCAGCCGATGGAAGGTTTGCAGGATTTTCACGAAGCTACTTGGGTTCACAAAAGAAATGGCATTTATTATCTTTCCTACTCCGACAATCACGACGAAGGTAACGACAAGGAAGGAGTCGCCGGCGACAACAGGATGAGGTACGCAACCAGCAAAAGTCCCCTTGGTCCGTGGGAATACAAGGGAATCTACATGGATCCGACCGACAGCTATACCAACCACGGCTCTATCGTGGAATACAAAGGACAATGGTATGCTTTCTACCACAGCAGCGAACTTTCAAGGAAAAATGGTAAATTCAACGATTGGACGCGCTCGGTCTGCGTCGATAAACTGTATTACAATCCCGACGGTACCATCAAAAAGGTGATTCAAACCGACGGCCGCTTAAAGGCAGGTACGGCTAAAATAGACATTTCGCCGACTACCCTCCCGAATAACCGCACAGTTCACGATCTGATCTATGCACGGAGTTTGATTCTGCAAATACAGGATACCCGCATTGCTTTCATCTCGCTTGACCTGGGAGGATACACCAATCCTTCATTGCTCAATAAACTGAAAAAAGAATATGAGTTAGATGAATTGTATTTCTGCCCTTCGCATACTCATTCGGGGGCCACAGACCGGAATACGGTTGAAGAAAAACTGACAAGCATCATCAAAGAGGCTTCCGACAACATGTTTGAAGCTAAAATATCGGGCGGAAACCGTCCGACTCCGCAATTGACGTTCAACCGGCTGATTATCCGCGACGATGGTCATGCCCGCGAAGCCTGGTATGCCGATCCGGAAGAACATTTCCGATATCTGAATAAAGAACGGATTCCGTTTGGCCCGGTTGATAATTCGGTGGGAGTAATTCGCATTGACGACGTCAGGGGCAGGCCGCGCGCGCTGATTATGAACTTTGCCTGTCACCCGGATGCGCTGGTGGATGTGCGTTCCGTCGTTTCAGCAGATTATGTGGGCTATGCCACCCAATACGTGGAAGAAGCTTTCGATAGCAAGGTAAATTGCTTGTTTATCCAAGGCGGAGCAGGCAATCAATGTTCACTCTTTAAAACGCCTACCGACGGCAGCGAACCCGAAAAGTTTTTCGATATGGTGGGACGTATGGGTAAATTACTTGGTATAGAGGCTGTCGCTTTGGCAAAAGAACTTTATCCCAATCCCAATGAAATGTCAAGCCTTGTGTTGAAAACAGATTCGTTGGACTTAGCCAGCCGTTTTGATAAAGATGTGGCAAAAATCCATTTTTCAACAATCCTGATCAACGATAAATATGCAATTGCAACTTTTCCCGGAGAGCCTTTCATCAAATTCCAGCTCGACTGGAAGCGGGAAATGGGCCCCTGCACAGTGCCTTTCTTCTTCGGTTACACCTGGAATGGCGGTAAATGGCCGACTTATGTTTCCGACGTTCGCTCGGCTGCCCTGGGCGGTTACGGCGCCGATTGGGGACCTGTCCGTGCTCCGGGCGGTGGCGAAGCGGTGATGACCAGGCATTTGAACAACTATTACGTGATCAAAGGTCTTATGCGTTCAACTCAGGGGCCAGGCGATCATCGCCTCGACGACGGTACGGTCATTTGGAAACCCGATTGGCAGAAGTAAAAACAAGAAATATATAAAAATAAAATAGTTATGTATAAAAAAAGTGTATTTTTTATTGTTCTGTTTTTTCTCTCTTTTGTGAGTTTATGGGCACGGAGTGAAATAAAAGAAGCTATAAAAACTATTTACCCTACAAAAGATTGGGCAATATCCGACTTTGTAGTGACCGACTCGAAATTCGGAGCAAAAGCCCAAGCCGGGTTTGACAACAGAGCTGCTTTCCAGGCTGCTATTGATGCTGCGCATAACGCTGGCGGCGGCGTAGTGTATATCCCTGCGGGCAATTATGAATTCCGCAGCACACAAACCGGTAGCAGGAATGTGAGAGTTCGCCGGGGTACTGAAGAATCAAATAAAGTTTACAATTATGAATATGTTTTGCAGCTCCCCGCAGGCGTACAGCTCCGTGGCGACTGGGCAAACCCGGAATTGAATAACGGAAAAGTTCTCGGAACTATTCTTGAAGTGCGTGTCGGCAAAGACTCTCCCAATTATGACGGAACTGTTGAAAGCTGGTGGAACGACAGTCAGGCCGGCAACGCACTCCGTACTACCCATGCCAGCATAGCCGACAGATTTATAGATATGAGAGAGGGAACTGGCGTGACAAACCTGTCGATTTGGTATCCCGAACAGAATATCAAAGATATTAAACCGTATCCATGGACATTTTATCAGGCGACCGGAGATTGCGCAACAATTGAAAACATAACGCTTGTAAACGCTTATAACGGCTTCTATTCCGCTCCGAGCGAGCTTCATTATGTCATGGACAGCTACATGACGGCTCTCAAAACGGGAATCGAAGTCCATATATGTACCGACATCGGACGTATTGAGAACGTCAGGATAAACCCAAAATACTGGGCAAATTCGGGGCTTCCGGGTTCGCCCTCGCTTGCTGAAGTTACTGCATACACGAAAGCAAACGGCACCGGGTTTCAGATGCACCGCTCCGACTGGGAATATGTATCTTATCTGTATGTTTCTGGTTATAAAACGGGCATGTGGATAGGTAAAGAACCCGGTTACAGTGATACTCCGAATGCACAGTTCACCGAAATACATATCGAAAACTGCGACACCGGTTTATACGTTCAGGCCGTCAACCCATACGGTTTGCTTTTTTCCAATTCTACATTTGGCTCTAATGAAGACGGTGTCGCCGCATATTTCTTCAACGATTTCAGAACCTCAGCACAATTCAACGGAGTAGATTTCTCCGGGCCAATTGTCAGTGACGGCAGTGACGGAGTTATCTCCTTTGAAAGTTGCACTTTTGCCAAATACGGCAAATATGCTCTTAAAATAAATAATGGTAACGTATTGCTTACACAAAGCGAATTTAAAAAAACTGCCGGTCATGTGTATTTGGGCGCAAACGTGAATACGCTTAAATCGATAAACTCCGGTTATAATCGCAAATTGGAAATCAGGAATAACAGCAGTACCGCCAAAGTTGAGATTTCGACCGGCGATAAATATGTGTTTGATCCGATTCCTAAAAATATTAAGACAAATATTGACGTGCACCCAAGACCGGGGTCAAACAAAGTTATGAGAGTTGATCTGCCGAGAGCTACAGGCTTTAATGACGACGTACCGACAGAAGACGTATCGGCTCAGTTGCAGGCGGTGCTAAATGCAGTGAAGGCAGCCGGTGGCGGTACGGTGTATCTGCCGGGTGGAAGATATTTGGTGGATAAACCCATCACCGTTCCTTCGGGAGTTGAACTGAGAGGAACATGGGACGTACAACACCATACGCAAAGCGGAGGTGCCGCTATATTTACAAATTATAGCGGCGGCGCTGCCGGGGAAAAAGGTCCTTCGCTCATACAGCTTCAGGCACATGCAGGTATCAGAGGATTTAACATCGTGCAGCTTAATATAGCAACCGGCGATTTTAACGCCAATAATCCCAGACCGACTCCGTTCCTGATACAGGGACAAGGTACGAATGTATATATTGTTAATATAACTGTTCCGGTCGGCGATAAAGGAATAGATCTCGCTTCGTATAACACCAGCGGACACTACGTTGATTATTTTGCCGGCGTAGTCGCAAGAGCGGGTATTTGGGTCGGCGGAGGCGCTGAAGGAGGATTTATCAGGAATATGCAGTTCAATCCGCACTACGGTACAAGACTACCGCAAAGTCGCGAAGGGTATCCGAATGTATCTTTGATGAGATACGTACAAGCCCATTGCAGCCAGCTAAAATTCGCTGATGTTAAAAACCAGACGATTTTTAACAATTTCGTTTATGGTTCGGTTTACGGCATACATTTTCTGAAAGATGCGATAACCGGTAAATATCCGGGAAAAATGACGGTCGTAGGTCACGGATCAGACGGTTGCACATATTCTTTATTTGTTGAAGATGCAGACAAGAATACCGAAATAATCGCGATCAACTCCGAATTGGTTAATACGCAAATCGCCGGACAAGCTGTCAGGTCGTATGTCCTGATGGGAGACCAAATTAACACGAACAAAGTTCACCCTGATGCTAAGCTTATCCTGTACAATACTGCGTTTTGGGGTAGTCCTACCGTAGGAGGTATAGTGAATAACGGTATTGTACGTTACCAACAGGCAAACTTCCAACGGTCAGGTGCTACAGGTGTAGATGTCAGAGGCGGAAAAGCGTATGTTTACTCTTCTTTTTTCGCACAGAGAGTGGCAGCGGAGGCCGATGAGAATAATGCGTATGCCAAGCTGCACGCGACGGGAAGTTCAATAGAACTCACCAATAATTATTATCTCTCCGGACTTAAGAATAAGAGTGCAAAAACAGGTGGAATCTACGGTTCCGATATAGTTGCCAAATAATGTTTAAAAGGTTCAACTAGGGATGGTTCCCAGCGAAATAATAGCGGACACAGGTTATGGTAACTTAAATCAGATAAAGGAAATAGAAGAAACCTCCGGGACAAATTGTATTATTCCAATACAAAAATTAATATCAAAAAAACAATACAAGGCAAATGGCATTGAGTTTATTTACGACGGGCAAAACGACCAGTATACTTGTTCAAACAACAAAAAATTAAGGTTACATCAGGCAAATAAAAAATACCGGAATAACGTATATAATGACTATAAATGTGATGATTGCGGGAATTGCCCTCTTAGAAATAAATGTACAAAATC
>JAATGF010000077.1 GCA_015654795.1 Bacteroidales bacterium | reverse complement strand
CCCCTCGTTTGTAACGAGGGGCTTATGGTTTTGAGTTTGCAACTCAGCTTTAAATTTCCAATGTAATGTTAGCCACTTATTTACAATAATCAACAGCCACTTCTGGTGATATTATGCGATATAATTGTCGTTGCAAACGAGGGGGATCGCAGGTTACCAACCTGATCGTAATTAAGTACCAGAAATGAAATAATGTTGTATTTGCAAATAGCTTAATCGTATTTAAAAATGCAGCCCTTTCCCGCTATATATTGTTAATTTTCTAAATTAATTCACGTCAGGACTTGATAGGGACTTGATAGGGACTTGATACGAAGGAAGTCCAGGCGGATTTTGCGCCGTTATTGTTTAATTGGAAAACCGTTATTATCCAGTAATGAATAAGTATAAAATTTTGTAAATTAACTTTAATAAAAAGGAATGCATAAGTTTTGCCAAGCTTATTTGCTTATTTTATAAAAGTTAACCAGGCTGAACACCAACGGAGAATTGGTTTTACAGATAACCCAGGAATTTGTTTCATAAAGAGCGAACACATGTAACCGCCCGGTAAAAATATGTTCTCTTCCTAAATCATCCATGGTTGCCTGAAATTTTGCAATTCAAATCGTTAATACAAATGATTTATTTTATAGTTATCTTTACAAATAATTGATCGCCAAGATTACAAAACGTGCGGCGTGTTAAATTGGAAAAGAATTATCCATTGACTAAAAAAGAAAGATGGAAACAAAAACGACTATACCTCCTGATGAGTTAGAAGATAATGACAAAATAATTGCATCTGGTACAGAGGTTTATAATGCACTGGCGCCATGTGTCAAAAAGTTTTTGACCGACTATTTCGGGGAGCGGCTTTATACACTCGAATCGGAGACTTACCGCGAAGTGGAAGAAATTATCAGGAGAGACCTTGAGATTAACACAGATGGTATTCCCGATCATTTATATCGCAATCGCACAAAAACAGATCATCTCCCTTATTATAAGTTAATTAACAATTTTAATGAAAATATAGCACCTATCAAATGGCCTGAGGAATCGCATTGGTATGACCGCCAAATTCCAATGAATGACGATGATAAGTCTTTAGAAGATATTCCTGAATCGGAGCTGACTGAAAATCAAAAACTCGCCAAACTGATTATTGATAGTGTGGATCGAATACAAATTATCCACAATAGATTTGCAAACTTTATGAAGCAAGGTTGTGCGGTATTTATTCCAGCTTTGCAATCATTTCTTGTGGAAACATCGTCTTTCGATCTTTCCATCTTAACACACGAAGGGCTAAGATTTATGCAAATGCGTCTGGATGCAATGGCCAATCGTCTGTTCGATCATTTGTTCGTACTTTTAGATGAATAGATACAAATTCTGCTTCTTTTCAAATCCTGAGCAAAACTATCAGTATCCAAATCATTTCCGGTAAAGGAAGAAATCAAAGCGTGAAGGAAAATTACAAATAAAACCGGACAGAAATTTTTCCAACCGGCAGTTGAAAACGATTGCGAAAATGAGTTTATGGTATTTATATTATTTGTAAATTTATGCCACTGGAAAATATCATTTTAATCAAAATTAAAAGTAATTGACATGGGAAAATCTAATCGATTGTTTATTGCAGTTGCTGGGTTCCTGGTTCTGGCAGTGACTTCAAATTTGTTCGCTCAAGATTGGCCGCAATGGCGTGGAGCCAATCGCGACGGTAAAGTTACAGGTTTCGATGTTCCGAAATCGTGGCCTGCTGAATTGGCGCCGCAATGGAAAGTAACCGTTGGTTTGGGTGATGCCTCGCCCGTATTGGCTGGCGGAAAACTCTATTCATTTACGCGACAGGGAGATGATGAAGTGATCATATGCCTGGATGAAGCCACAGGAAAAGAATTATGGCAAAGTAAGTACCCCGCATTGGCAATCACAGGACCGGCGAGTTCGCAGCACTCTGGTCCCCGGAGTACACCAACTGTTGGGGATGAAAAAGTAGTTACACTGGGTGTCGGCGGCGTACTCTCTTGCCTGGATGCCTCCACAGGAAAACTCGTATGGCGAAATGAAGATTTCACGAAGGAATTACCTACATTCTTCACAGGTTTGTCTCCGCTCATCAGCAATGGTATGTGCATTGTTCATCTGGGCGGAAACGAAATGGGCCAGATTATAGCATTCGACCTCAAAACAGGTAAACAGAAATGGCAATCCGCAAGCGACGGTCCCTCATATGCTTCACTTGCGATGATGACCGTAAACGGGAAAAAGCAAATCGTTGACTTAACATCGAAAAACCTCGTGGGAATAGATCCTGAGAATGGAAAGCTTCTATGGTCATTCCCTGTACCCGTCGAAAACAGGTTTTATAATTCTGCAAGTCCACTGATCGATGGACAAATAGTAATTATAACGGGTCAGGGACAAGGGACAAAAGCCATTAAGATTCAAAAACAAGGAAATGAATTTGTTGCAAGTGAGCTTTGGAAAAATGGGGAATTGGGTACAAAATGGAATACCCCTGTTTTGAAAGACGGCTTTCTTTATGGACTTTCGGATGGACGAAAGTTATTCTGCATGAACGCTGCCACGGGCAAGACTGCCTGGATAGATGACAAACTACACAATGACTTCGGGTCGATTGTCGATGCCGGTTCCGTGATCATTGCGCTGCCTCAAACGTCCAATCTGGTAGTTTTCAAACCGAATGAGAAGGCTTATACCGAAGTCGCACTGATTAAAGTGGCCGATACACCAACTTATTCCTATCCCGTAATCGCAGGTAATATGATATTTGTCAAGGATAAAGATTCGTTAGCAATGATGGTCGTAAAATAATTGATATCCCTGATTATTTCCTTTAAAAAATAAGTCAAGAGCCTCGTCAACTAAACGAGGCTTTTTTGTGATTTATGATGACAGGGTTTTCCTGACGAACAGAACTCCTCTTTTATTTGTCTAACTTCTGGGAATAGAATTCTAACTTATTTAGAAATATCAATTTTCATTAATTAATGTTAATAGGTTTGCCCCGTTTTATTTCTTCATGAAATCTTCATAAAGTCTTCATAATTTTGGTGATAGATTTAATTTTAAAAACAATTTTTAAAAATTCACCATTATGAAAAAGTTAGCAATTTTGTCAATGACATTCCTGTTAGCTATAACTGTAATACAAATTCAGGCACAGGAAAAGGAAAAAGCAGCGATCAAAGAAACCAAAAAAGAATTGAAGACGGAAAAGAAAGAATTAAAAACAGAAAAAAAGGTACTTCGGAAACTTGAGAGCAGCGAAGTAAATGTAATCTCAAAGAACAGTCTTTATACAGACTTTGGTGATGTGCCGAACGTGAAATGGAGAAGTTCTGCGTATTTCGACGAAGCAACCTTCGCTAAAGATGGACATGAAATAACTGCTTTTTATGATTTTTATGGAAAATTAGTTGGAACAACATCACCCAAAACCTTCGCCGACGTGCCGGGTAAAGGTCAGAAGACAATAAAAACCAGGTACAAAGATTATTCTGTTGGCCCGGTTATCTTTTTCGACGATAATGAATTTAGTGATACCGATATGATGCTTTATGGCCTCCAGTTTGATGACGAAGACAATTATTTTGTGGAACTGACAAAGGAGAACAGCAAGATTATGGTAAGGGTTAATACCGCCGGAGAAATGTTTTTTTTTAAACAACTGTAGATTTTTACACCTTCATCCTTCTAAAGAGAGGACGTCTCAAAAGCTAATATGAGAAGTCTTCTCTTTTTTTATCTTAATTTCCTCAGATTAAAGTATTAACCTGGGTTCGATATAAATTTGAAGCTAAAATTTCAGAAAATAAAGAGAACAGTTCCAATTGAATCCGGGCTACCCCTCGCTTGCAACCTACTCTTTATACACAAATAGTGATTCTGAATCGAAGATGTGTGCCGTCAGGCATCCCACATATGCGGGAGGTAGAAAAAGGAATTACAAACCATTATACCGTCCCGTACGGGACGGAACCTCCAATCAGGAACTGGTTTTCTATCATAGTATCTAACGGGATTATTAAGATATGTATAAAGAGTAGGTTACAAACGAGGGGCATCGCAATTCGCTTTCTGTCGTTTCGCGGCATCTCAGGGCACGTCGTTCACTTTTGATCGTTATTTTTTTTAAAACCCTAATTTTGAGTTATAAATTAAGCGAACATCACCTCATTCGTATTTGCTTCGTATTTCCTTCGTACCTGATTCGCTATTCCGTGATCTTGCTTTTCGATGTGCCATTTCTCATCCCAAACCTATATCGGCAGCAGGTTATGAAAGAATCGTTGAATCGCGGTAACCGTAGGTTCGGCGCATGTAATGTATTGATGGGCCGTGCTTACGGCACTCCAAAACTACAAAACCCTCGTTACAAATGAAGAGAATCGGAGCTTCAGCCAATGTCGTCAAAACATTCAAAATCACAATAGGCAGAGACATTGCATGCGTACATAAATGTTTCATGTGCGTGGAAACATTTCACGTGTGTAGAGACGTTGCATACAACGTCTCTACAGTTTCTTCAAACGACTTCCGGTAATAGAATGTCTCCTTTTTTAAAAATCAATATCTTAATCGGTAAAATCAAGAAATATCCCGATTTCTATCAATTAAATTCCACCAAAATGATAAGTCAAACCTAATGCAAAACCAAGATTGTGTTTCGAATAGGTTTCGGAATACGAACCAAAGGTTGGATCTGTAAATGGTTTCTGGGCATCTTCGTATACGGTGTAAAGTACTCCGGCATCTACAGTAAACCGTGAAGTTGGTTTCCACTCGAATCCTCCGCCAAATGTATCGCCAGGGTTAATGTAGCTGAAATCGCTTTGATATTGTTTCGTTACCCCCATCTCGGTATGCAGGTAACCCATACTTACTGCAAATTTTTTAGTCCACTGATACTGACCTCCGATTGCCAGTTCCCATGTATTGTATCCTGTTGTACGGGGTTCACCATAAATATTAGTTCCCCAGTTAACTCCTTTATCGTGGTATGAATTGTAAGACAAAGACAGATCGAACCTTTTTGTTAATTTATAGTCGGCTCCAATTGAAAAGAGAGAAGGGAGATCACTTCCGGTCTCCTTTTTGTCGGAGAATAAACCAGTTCCATCTACAGTAGTTTTGTTCGTCATTGTTAATTTAGTCTTGAACTCATATTTTATGCCAATATTTAAGTCCTTTACCGGCGAAATATTAACACCAAGAATAGGCGTGTATCCCGTACCGGTTTGTTCAACGTCAACTAATTTATCCTGAAGTGCAGCAGCTGTTCCGACCATAGTAGCAGCCTGACCATTCAGAGAGGTAGCTCCGGCAGTAAAAGCAGACTGAACCTGCGAAATGCTCATTTGATTAATCTGTGCCTGAGTGACTCCAAGCCCAAGCAATCCCTGTTCGAGTTGAGTTCTTGAAGCTGCGCTGATATAACCTGCTCCCTGAACCTGGGCAAGTGTAAAAGAACCTGCTCCATTTGAAATTAGCGGCGCCACACTTGATGCTGCGCCGGAGGCCTGGTTAGCGGCTCCCGTTAATATCGGTGCGACTTCACCCTGAAGGAATGTCGCAGCATTTTTGAATTCGCCGTTCACATTTAATTCAATATTTTTTAGATAACCATTGTATTTGGTTGTCGATGGAAGGTAACGCATTCCACCATAGACAGAAAAGATATCGTTTACTTTGAAGGAAGCACCTCCCTGAATTCCCCAATAAGCCGATTCACCTTTAAAATAGATATCCACTTTATAACCAGACACATTCTTCCCCAATTTACTCAGACCTGCCAGGCTGGGAACAAGGGTTGAGATGTTTTTCTCGAATGAGGGCAATCCTTTGTCGAACTCGGCACTTGCACCGCCGCTATTAGGACCAAATCCCAATGAAAGGGCAAAACGATCCTTTTTATAAATTGCAAATGCAGTAGGAAAAACAGGAGCAGTTAACGATCCTTCATATTTTGGAGTATTAAGCAATGGAAAACCGCTTTCAACAGTCTTCGTTTGAAATAAACTCTGACTTTGAATGGATAAATAGAACCCATTATCCATCATCATTAAACCTGCAGGATTAAAATAAACCGCATCGACCGATGTGGATGCATTACGCGACAACATTCTGATGTATTGTGCACTTTGGTTGCCATTGGTAAGTATTCCACCCGCAAAAACCTGACAATAACAAAACAGTATTCCTGTAAATACAATAAGCTTCTTCATTTATTAATTTTTATTTAGCGCGGCAAAGATAGAATATTCAAATTAATAAACAATGCTTCTAATTGATCTACAATTCTTTATGAATTTTCGAACAAATGAATCACAAATTTGATAAATAGATGGGAATTCATTTTACCTGAGTACTTATAATACCCGGACAAATTTGGACGTAGAAGTATAAGTACCGGAAATGATATAATGTTGTATTTGCAAAAACTGAATTGAAAGCTTCCCAAACTAATTCCGCGATCAGGCAAGACATAAGAAAAGTGTGGAGTGCCTAAAGTTAGGAGTGCCTAAAGTACTTCTAATAAGTCACGGGAGTGAAATAATGTTGTATTCGCATAATGCCTGATCAGGTATGTCCCAACCGTGACATAAGGATGGCATAAGGTTGGTAGGGAGAAAATCCGAAGGAATCGCTACTGTTATCTTATAAAAAATGCATCATTTATTGATTTGCATTCCTTCTATCCTACATTTTCTTAGTGAAAATCATAAATACAATAATACCCGAGGAAAAAACAGCGTTGAGCTAAAGAACTGCTTCAGCACTTATATCCTACCTGATCTCTAAATTAATGAAATCATCAAGAAGATGAAGGTACTTTTGGCGGGTACTTTCGGGTAAAAATGAAGCATGAAATGAATTTTGAACTAATTGACCAATCTCCTCTTTCGATAGCGAAAGCGCTGAGGCAATAGCCACAAAATTGTCATTAATGTATCCCCCGAAATAAGCAGGATCGTCTGAATTCACAGTCACTCTTAATCCTTTATGCAACATCGTTTTGAGCGGGTGGCTGGAGAGATCGTTCACAACTTTTAACCGAAGGTTGGATAACGGACATATTGTGAGCGGAATTTGCCTTTCAATCAGTTTTTCAATCAGTTTATTATCGAGCATTGAACTATTTCCATGGTCAATACGCGAAACATTTAACAAGTCGAGTGCACCCCATATATTTTCTGGCGGTCCCTCTTCGCCGGCATGTGCCACAGTAAAGAAACCGTATTCGCGCGCTTTGGCAAATACCCTCCCGAATTTTTCGGGCGGATTACCTCTTTCTGAAGAATCGAGTCCTACGGCGGTAATCATCTCCCGGTATGGAAGTGATTCTTCTAATGTTTTAAATGCATCCTCCTCACTTAAATGACGCAGGAACGACATGATCAGTTCTGATGAAATGCCCAGCTTTTCCTTCCCATCATTTAAGGCCCTGCAGATGCCTTTAATTACTGTTTCAAAAGGAACACCCCGGGTGGTGTGCGCCTGCGGATCAAACATAATTTCAGTGTGAACAATATTGTTTGCCTTTGCTTTGATCAGATAGTCCCACGTCAGGTCATAAAAATCCTGTTCATAAATCAACACGCTTGTCCCTGCATAATATAAATCCAGAAAATCCTGAAGCTGTGTAAAATGATAAGCCTCACGCAAACTTTCGACGGACCTGAATTTTAATTGAATATTATTTCGTTCAGCAATTCGAAACATTAATTCAGGCTCGAAACTTCCTTCAATATGAAGATGCAACTCAGCCTTTGGCAACCGTTCGATATATTTAACCAGATTCATCATTCAATCTATTAGAAGAATTATTCTGTGAAAAACAAACGCCCTGTGCAACCATTAGTATAATACTATTAACCAACTGATTACACAGGGCGAAACCTCTAAACTCAGAAAAGTGAGTTTAATAGTTCGATTCTTTAATCTCAAAATATGATTGCGGATGTAAACAGGCAGGGCAAGTCAGGGGAGCACTCGCAGCTTCATGGAGATAACCGCAATTGCGACATTTCCATATTACTTTATCACCACGTTTGAATACTTTGCCTGATTCGAGATTTTCATGTAATGTACGGTAACGATCCTCATGAGCCTTTTCAACTTTTGTAATCAGTTTAAAGGCTACGGCGACTTCCTTGAATCCTTCCTCATCGGCTATTCTTGCAAACTCGGGATATAAATCTGACCACTCTTCATTTTCACCATCGGCCGCCTCTTTAAGGTTTTCGAGTGTAGTTCCAATTTTCCCGGCAGGATATGTTGCCGTTATCTCAACAGGGCCACCCTCCAGAAATTTGAAAAACCGTTTTGCGTGTTCACGCTCATTCAATGCAGTCTCTTCAAAGATGGCAGAAATCTGTTCAAGTCCCTCTTTTTTTGCCTGTTTAGCAAAATAATCGTACCGCATACGCGCCTGCGATTCACCTGCAAATGCTTTGAGCAAATTCTGCTCAGTCTTGGATCCTTTGATACTATTCATCGTTTAACTATTTATGATTGAAATCAATGTCATATTTTCAGAACAAATTACACTAACTCTAAAGCCAGAGAATAAAAGTAAGAAAATTTTGAATTTATTCAACCAATTAGGTTATAATTAATTTTATCGACTTACTGCTTCGGCACCTCTTTGATATCCGGTTAACTATCCCGGTGATTGCTAAGTAAATGTGAATAATTTAATGCCGTATATTGATAGTCGTGCACAAGTTAACAATAATACAGGAAAATGCTTTCTCCGTGTTAGTTCCATATTAACTCCATGTTGATTCCATACGGGAACAGAATACAGAAAGTACATAATTAATATAGCGAAAGGGCATGCATTTAAAAATGCGATTAAGCTATTTGCAAATACGACTTTATTTCATTTCTGAGACTTAACACAGGACTAAGGGAATAGAAATCCGGATCAGTTTCTCATTACTTTCAAACAGTTCAATAAATTCACATATCCCCAGAGTCGGCCATAGCATTTAATCTGAACATAAAAATAGGGGATTTTAAGGTCCCCTATTAAAATAGAATAAAAACTTATATCAAATTCCGGCTTTCCCCTGAAACCATTCGAGTGTTTCGGATGAAGGTCTTTCGAGGGGCAGGTTATACATCCTGTCCCAGATTAACTGAGCCAAAACGCCCAATGAACGGCTAACCCCAAACATAACAGTATAAAAGAAATATTCGCTGATTCCGTAATGATGTAAAAGTGCGCCCGAAAATGCATCCACATTTGGCCATGGATTTTTAACCTTACCCAGCGATTTTAGAATCGGAGGCACAATGTCGTACAGTATGTTCACGATATTAATTAAGTGATCATCCTTAACGTATTTTTCAGCAAATATCTGCTGCGCTGTAAACCGGGGATCAGTTACGCGCAACACAGCATGACCATACCCAGGTATCACTTTGCCTTCAGAAATCGTCTTACGTACATAAGCTTCAATCTTCTCCCTTATAATTTTCTCATCATTGTTTTCACCTATTTCCTTTAGCATTTCTGAAATCCAATACATCACTTCCTGATTGGCATAGCCATGTAAAGGTCCAGCCAAGCCAAGCATACCAGCAGCATATGAATAATAAGGATTGCTCAACGCCGACCCAACAAGGTGAGTGGCATGGGCAGAAACATTTCCTCCTTCATGATCCGCATGAATACACATGTACATCCGGAACAAACGATAAATCTCTTCATTGTCATACCCCATCATGTGCGCGAAGTTGGCTGCCCAATCAAGATTGCGATCTGGTTCAATAAAACTGCCATCCTTGAAACTACGACGATAAATGTAAGCCGCGATCACCGGAAGACGGGCAATAAGATTCATTACATCCTCATAGGTTGTATCCCAGTAGTCATTTTTATTTAACCCTGCCCTATGTGCTTTTTGAAATATCGAATCAGTTGCCATCGAAATTATTCCAGTGCTAAACTGCGTCATTGGCTTGCTTGTTACAGGCATTGCTTCAATCACCTTAATGACGTGGTATGGCACATGGCTTCGGTTATACCAGTCTTTGCTCAAATAATCAGCATCTTCACGAGTAGGCATTTCATCCAACAGCATCAGATAAAAAAGCCCTTCCGGTAAAGGTTCTCCATCCGGATTAATTTTTGGAAGTTTTTGCTGCAGATCAGGAATTGAATGCCCGCGATACCTGATCCCGTTTTCAGGATCAAGTTTCGACGTAACAGTCAGCAAACTTGTCATTCCCTTCATCCCTGTAAGGATCTGATCAATATTGACAGATTCAACAACGACTTCTCCGTATTCTCCAATTAACCGTTTTACGACAGCCCGCTCTTTTTCACCCTTTTCAAGAAGCTTTTTCTTAATATAGTCCATGCGATTACCTATTAGTGTAGGTTCAAATATATGATTTTTAACAGAACAAATCAGTCTCAAAAGACAAATAACAAATCATTAACAAAGAATAAGAGAAAAGGTTGGCAGTAAAGAATAAAAAGGACAAAAAAAAGGGCAACTCGCGTTGCCCTTTTCAATATAATAGTTGTAATTACTATTCAGCTTTTTCTTCAGCGTCAATTGCCGAGACTGGTGTTTCCACGACTTTGGCTTCTGCCTTTGGCGCAGCAGCTTCCTTTTTAGGAGCCCCTTCAGCAGCAACAGCATCACTCTTTTTCCTTGATCTGCGCTTTTTACCAACTTCCTTCTTGACGGTAGATAACATATTCTCATTATAATCTACCAACTCAATAATACACATCTCTGCATTGTCACCAAGTCTGTTTCCAACTTTCAATATTCTGGTATAACCACCCGGACGATCGCCGATTTTCAGAATGATATCGCGGAAAAGTTCTGTAACAACCGTTTTGCTTTGCAAAAGGCTGAACACTTCGCGACGATTGTGAGTAGTATCACTTTTTGCACGGGTAATGAGTGGCTCTACATAGATGCGTAATGCTTTGGCTTTGGCTAAAGTCGTACTAATCCTTTTATGGATAAAAAGCGAATTTGCCATATTTGAAAGCAAAGCATGCCGATGTGAAGTCGTCCTCCCTAAATGATTAAAACTTTTTTTATGTCTCATTTCTGTTATTCCTTGTCTAATTTATACTTACTGATATCCATCCCGAAACTCAAACCGAGGTTAACCAATAAATCGTCAAGTTCCGTCAGTGATTTCTTTCCGAAGTTACGGAATTTCAGTAAGTCGTTGCGATTGTAAGTAACCAATTCACCCAGCGTATCAACATCAGCCGCTTTAAGACAATTTAATGCCCTAACAGACAGGTCAAGATCGATCAACCGATTTTTAAGAAGTTGCCTCATATGAAGAATCTCTTCATCGAATTCCTCATTGGCGAATTTCTCATCTGAGTCGAGTGTAATTTTCTCGTCGGAGAAAAGCATAAAATGGTAAATCAGAATTTTAGCCGCTTCCTTCAAGGCATCTTTAGGATAGATAGATCCGTCAGTTGTGATTTCGATTACTAATTTTTCGTAGTCGGTTTTCTGCTCAACACGATAGTTTTCGATATCATACTTTACATTTTTGATTGGCGTGAAAATAGAATCAATTGGGATTACTCCAAACTCTTCTTCCGAAGGTTTATTCTCAACACCCGGAACATATCCACGGCCCTTTTCGATTGAAAGTTCAATCTGAAGTTTCACGTCCGGCTCCATATTGCAGATCAACAATTCCGGATTTAGAACTCTGAATCCCGTGATGAAATTATTAATATCTCCAGCTTTAAACTTATCCTGACCAAAAATAGTCACAGATACTTTTTCGCTGTCGAAATCGTCCACAACCTTTTTGAAACGGATCTGTTTCAGGTTAAGGATCATCTCGGTTACATCCTCTATTACACCTGGGATTGTAGAAAACTCATGCTCTACCCCTTCGATTTTGATCGTTGTGATTGCGTACCCTTCTAAAGAAGATAACAAAATCCTGCGCAGTGCATTACCTATAGTAATACCATAACCAGGCTCAAGCGGACGAAACTCGAATTTACCGATTTTATCATCCGACTCAATCATTATCACCTTATCCGGCTTCTGGAAAGCTAAAATTGCCATAAACCTAAAAATTATTTTTATTTCGAATACAATTCGACGATTAATTGTTCCTTGATATTTTCCGGAATCTCTTCGCGACTAGGAACATTCAAAAACTTGCCAGCTTTGGCTTCGCTATCCCATTCAAGCCAAGGAAATTTATTGTGGCGGTTTACAGCCAGAGCATCAGTAATCGCTACAAGCGATTTTGATTTCTCGCGAACGCTGACAACTTCTCCAGGGCGAAGTGTGTAAGAAGGTATGTTTACTACCGATCCGTCAATTACAATGTGTTTGTGAGACACCAACTGACGAGCAGCTGCGCGTGTTGGTGCGATACCCAGACGAAATACTACATTATCAAGGCGACTTTCGAGAAGCTGCAAAAGAACAGTACCCGTAACCCCTTTATGTGAATGAGCTTTTTCGAAAAGATTGCGGAACTGACGCTCAAGTATACCATACATGTATTTGGCTTTCTGTTTTTCTTTCAGCTGAGTTCCGTACTCCGAGACCTTTTTACGGCGTTTGCTATTGCCGTGCATTCCCGGAGGATAGTTTTTGTGCTCAAAAGCTTTATCGGGGCCATAAATTGCCTCCCCGAATTTTCGTGAAATTTTGGATTTTGGACCAATATATCTTGCCATGTGATTTTACGTTTAAAAGTACCTATTAATTATACACGACGACGTTTAGGAGGTCGGCATCCATTATGTGGCAATGGAGTAACGTCAACGATTTCAGTTACCTGAATTCCGACATTGGCCATTGCGCGAATAGCAGACTCGCGTCCGTTTCCCGGTCCTTTAACGAAAACTTTCACCTTGCGTAATCCAAGATCAAAAGCTGTTTTTGCGCACTCCTCAGATGCAGTTTGTGCTGCATAAGGAGTATTTTTCTTTGAGCCCCTAAACCCTTTTTTACCAGCAGATGACCAGGAAATTACTTCCCCGTTGTTATTGGTCATCGAAATGATGATATTATTAAAAGAAGATGAGACATGAGCCTGACCAACAGGTTCAATGTTTACAACTCTTTTCTTTGATACTCCAGTCTTTTTTGCCATTTCTACTTAAGATTATTTAGTGGCTTTTTTCTTATTAGCAACTGTTTTCTTTCTGCCCTTACGGGTTCTGGCATTGTTCTTTGTACTCTGCCCACGAACCGGTAACCCAATACGATGACGAATGCCACGGTAGCAACCAATATCCATCAATCGTTTGATAGACATCTGATACTCAGACCGTAATTCGCCTTCAACCTTGTAACTTTCCGTAATAACTTTACGAATTGCACCTAACTGCTCGTCGTTCCAGTCGCTTACTTTGATATTTTTATCAACGCTAGCTTTCTCCAGAATCAACTGCGAGCGGCTACGGCCTATCCCATAAATATAAGTCAAGGCAATTTCGCCTCTCTTGTTATTCGGTATATCTACGCCAACTATACGAGCCATATTCTTTTACGATTAAAATCTTTACAAAATTAACATATTATCCTTGACGTTGTTTAAACTTCGGATTTTTTTTGTTGATAACGTAGAGACGGCCTTTACGGCTGACAATTTTGCAATCTGCACTACGTTTCTTAATAGATGCCCTTACTTTCATTTTCCTACGTTTTAATTTTTGTATCTGAAAGATATTCTCCCTTTGGTCAAGTCGTAAGGAGACATTTCAACCTTTACCTTGTCACCAGGCAGAATCTTGATGTAGTGCATGCGCATCTTACCCGAGATATGGGCCGTGATGACATGACCATTCTGTAATTCCACCCTGAACATTGCATTCGACAATGCTTCAATAATGGTTCCGTCTTGTTCTATAAATGCTTGTTTTGACATAGAAACTAATTACTTCTCCAAAATTCTGTAATGTGTTGAAAGACCTGTAAACTCTCACATTCCGCTCAAAGAGCGGTTTTTTTTAAAAACGTCCACAAAATTAATGAGATATCTGATATTAAAAAATACCCTGGTAATAAATATGCGCCAACACCAGCAGTGAAAAATCTGCTGAAGGTTTCGTTTTGCCGCGCTTGCATTACCATCAGATAAATGGCAAACAATCGTAACGAAACAATTTCCAATCCGTCTTCAGAAAAAAGAAGACAAACAGAAACATAGATCATATCAGAACCATGATTCTCAAGAATCTTTCACAGAACGCATCAGTGTAAATTCATATTAATTTGAATTACTACTGATTATATATTGCTTTTCAGCTGACTTGCGAATTAACTATACGCATTTCAAAATTATGAATCCCTCTTTTACGAGGGTTCATATTATTTAAGCACCGGTACGTCCTTTAATACGTCCTGATTTCAATAATCCATCATAATGGCGCATCAACAAATGACTTTCAACCTGTTGGAGAGTATCCAGAATAACACCGACAAGGATTAGCAATGATGTACCGCCAAAGAAGTGTGCAAATTCCGAATTAACGCCCAGTCCCATTGCAAAGGCAGGAAGGATCGTAATCAATCCAAGAAATATTGATCCCGGCAAAGTAATTCTCGACATAACTGTGTCAAGGTACTCTGCTGTTTTCTTTCCTGGCTTGATTCCCGGAATAAATCCACCGTTTTTCTTCATATCATCCGACATCTGGTTAGGATTAACCGTGATGGCAGTGTAGAAATAGGTAAACACGATAACCATCAAAAACATCGTAAAATTATATCCAAATCCGGTATAATCAGAGAACGATGACATCATTCGACCAAGTGTTTCTGAAGAGAACAACCCCGCAAGGCTGATAGGCACAAACATAATTGCCTGTGCGAAAATTATTGGCATTACTCCGGCAGCATTAACCTTCAAAGGAATATACTGACGTACTCCACCGTACTGACGATTTCCTACAATTCGCTTGGCATATTGAACAGGCACCTTGCGGGTTCCCTGAACCAAAAGAATAGTTGCTGCGATAACGAACAGAAAAATAATCATCTCAATAATAATCATGATGAACCCTTTACCCTGTTCTGCCAAACGACTGGCAAATTCCTGTACCAACGAATGCGGAAGCCGTGCAATAATACCGATCATGATGATCATGGAGATACCGTTGCCAATTCCTTTGTCAGTGATTCGTTCACCGAGCCACATGATAAACATTGAACCGGCAGCCATCACAATTGTTGAGCTAACATTGAAGGCAAAGGCGCTCATTACAAAAGCGGATTCTGGAAGCTGGAACCGCAGGTTGGCCAAATAAGCCCAACCCTGAAAAACCAGAATAACAACCGTTAAATAACGTGTCATCTGGTTAATTTTGCGGCGGCCCGATTCTCCCTCTTTTTGTAACCGCTGAATGTAAGGAACAGCAAAACCTAAAAGTTGGATAACAATCGAGGCGCTGATGTAAGGCATAATTCCCAACGCAAAAATTGATGCATTCGAAAATGCACCACCCGAGAACATATTTAATAATCCAAGAATCCCGTCTGAACTTTGGCTTCTTAAAGCTTCAAAATTTGCAGGATTAGGATCGATACCCGGAAGAATGACAAATGAGCCAAAGCGGTAAACCGCGATAAGCAACAATGTCAATCCAAGCCGCGCTCTTAAATCCTCAATCTTATAAATGTTCTTAAGAGTCTCGATTAGTTTTTTCATCCGGTTTAAAGTATTTCAGTAGTTCCTTCCAGTTTCTCAATTGCCTCTTTCGCACTCTTAGAAAAAGCATGCGCTTTCACTTCAAGTTTCAATTTCAATTCTCCATTGCCAAGGATTTTAACCTTGTCATTTTTGCCAGCAAAACCGGCGTTCTGAAGAGACTGAAAATCAATAACTGTAAGGCTGTATTCTTCAGCCAATGTTTGTAAAGAACTAAGGTTGACACCTTTAAATTCTACCCTGTTCACGTTTGTAAAGCCAAATTTTGGTACAATACGCTGTAGCGGCATCTGACCTCCCTGGAAACTCCGTTTAGATTTATAACCTGAACGCGATTTAGCTCCTTTGTGTCCACGGGTTGATGTGCCCCCGTGGCCGGAACCTTGTCCTCGCCCGATTCTTTTCTCTTTCTTAGTGGAACCTTCCGCAGGTTTTAAGTTATGCAATTCCATATCTGTAGAATATATTATTCGTTAACTTCTTCAACCCTTAAAAGGTGTTGTAGTTTTCTTACCATACCTAAAACTTCGGGGACAGCTTCGTGTTCAACCGGACGGTTTAACTTGCCAAGCCCGAGAGCTTTCATTATTTTCTTCTGAGCCTTAGTAGCGCCTATCGAACTCTTGTACTGTGTAATACGAACCTTTGCCATTTTGTATAAAATTTATCCGTTAAACACTTTGTCCAGAGCCACGCCACGATGTTCGGCCACAGTGTATGCATCACGCAATTCGAGTAATGCAGCAAATGTAGCTTTCACCAGGTTGTGAGGGTTAGACGATCCTTTTGATTTAGCCAAAATATCATGTATGCCAACACTTTCAAGCACAGCGCGCATAGCACCCCCTGCTTTAACTCCTGTTCCCGAAGAAGCAGGTTTAAGTAAAACGTTAGCACCACCAAATTTTGCTTCTTGCGTATGAGGGATTGTTCCGTTAATAACGGGTACCTTCACGAGGTTCTTTTTTGCTGCGTCAACGCCCTTGGCGATGGCTGCAGTTACTTCGCTGGCTTTACCAAGACCCCAGCCTACAATTCCGTCTTCGTTGCCCACAACGACGATAGCTGAAAAGCTGAATGTTCTACCTCCTTTGGTGACTTTTGTGACGCGGTTAATTGCTACTAACCTGTCTTTAAGCTCGAGATCGCTGGTTTTAACTTTTTTAATATTTTTCGCCATAATGCTTAGAATTTTAAACCTCCTTCACGTGCCGCTTCAGCAACTGCTTTCACACGTCCATGATATAAATAACCGCCACGGTCAAATTTTACAACATTGATACCTGCAGCAAGGGCTTTTTCAGCAGCAAGCTTGCCCACAAGGACAGCCTTTTCTGTTTTTGTACCTGCAACAGCAGCAATATCTTTATTCAATGAAGAAACTGACAGTAAGGTTTTTCCCGCTACATCGTCAACAAATTGCACAGAGATCTGTGTATTGCTGCGAAATACGCTCAAGCGGGGAACCTCGTTAGTACCGGAAACTACTTTTCTTATTCGTTTACGGATTCTTTCTCTTCTTTCTAATTTTGTGAGAGCCATAACTATAAAGTCAATTATTTTTTAGCAGCTGATTTACCAGCCTTACGACGAAGTTTTTCGCCAACAAATTTAACACCCTTCCCTTTATAAGGCTCTGGTAAACGGAATGATCTGATTTTCGCTGCAACATGACCTATCAATTGCTTGTCGGCACTGTTTAGCGTAATAATCGGATTAGCACGTTTATCAGTAACGGCTACAACCTTCACTTCCGGAGGGATCTGTAAATAGGTATGGTGAGAAAACCCAAGCACAAGGTCCAAAACCTGGCCAGCAGCTTCCGCACGATATCCAACTCCTACAAGTTCTAGTTTTAATTCATAACCTTTAGACACTCCTACAACCATATTGTGAAGAAGCGAACGGTACAGACCATGCATAGCACGGTGACGTTTCTGCTCAGTAGGCCTTTTGACGATAATATGAGCTGCTTCAACAGCAACTTCAAGATCGGCATCAACTTTCTGAGTAAGTGTTCCAAGCGGGCCTTTAACGGTAACGAGGTTTTCTTTGCTCACGTTTATCGTCACTCCGGCAGGGATTTCAATCGGTAGTTTTCCTATCCTTGACATTGTAATTCCTCCTTAATTAATAAACAAAACATAAAACTTCACCACCTACATTCAGTGCTTTCGCTTCTTTATCAGTAATTACACCTTTTGAAGTCGAGATGATAGCCACACCAAGGCCGTTCAATACACGTGGTACGTGCTCTGTATCGCAATATTTGCGAAGACCAGGTTTTGATGCACGTGTCAGCGATTTGATCGCTGAGGTACCATCGGCAGGATGGTATTTCAGGGCAATTTTGATACTTCCCTGATAATTAACCTCGTCGTCGAATTTATAATTGAGAATATACCCTTTTTCCTTCAGAATTTTGGTAATCTCTTTTTTAATGTTCGACGCAGGTATTTCCACAACTTTATGTTTTGCCTTAATGGCATTCCGAAGTCGGGTGAGATAATCTGCAATAGGATCAGTCATCTTTGCAATAAATTTAAAACGATTACCAACTAGCTTTTTTAATTCCGGGAATTAATCCGGCAGAAGCCATTTCGCGAAATTGAATACGCGAAACACCAAACTGACGCATATATCCTTTAGGACGACCTGTCAGCTTACAGCGATTGTGCATGCGGCTTGGAGCTGAATTGCGGGGCAATTGGCTCATTCCGATATAATCACCTTCAGCCTTAAGACGGGCTCTCTTCTCAGCATACCTTTCAACAAGCTTTACGCGTTTTACTTCGCGGGCTTTTAATGATTCTTTGGCCATATCAATTAGTTCTTTTTTGCGTTCTTGAAAGGTAATCCAAATTTCTTTAGCAGCGCATAACCTTCTTCATCAGTATTGGCTGTAGTAACAAAAGTGATATTGTAACCGTTCATTTTGGTTACCTTATCTAAAACAATTTCAGGGAAAATAATCTGTTCGGTTACACCGAGCGTATAATTTCCACGTCCATCGAATTTATCACTAATACCTTTGAAGTCACGGATACGCGGTAATGCGATACTTACAAGTCTTTCCAGAAACTCGTACATCTTATCACTACGCAATGTTACTCTAACACCAATTGGCATTTTCTTGCGAAGTTTAAAATTTGCGATATCCTTCTTAGACATTGTAGTAACAGCCTTTTGACCTGTTATAGTAGTAAGCTCTTCAACAGCTACTTCCATAATTTTTTTATCAGCTATAGCAGCACCAACACCTTGGTTAATGATAATTTTCTCGAGCTGAGGAACCTGCATCACGGATTTATATCCGAATTCGGTCTGCATTACAGGAATGATCTCCTCTTGAAATTTCTGCTTTAAAGTAGGTATGTAACCCATTACTTAATCTCCTCCCCTGATTTTTTTGAATAGCGAACTAATTTTCCTTTTTTATCAAGGCGGCGACCAATACGGGTTGGTTTACCTGTTTTAGGATCTTTGAGCATCAGGTTGGAAACATGAATTGTTGCTTCCTGTTTGATGATACCACCCTGAGGACTTTTAGCGTTGGGTTTGGTGTGCTTTGACACCAAGTTTACCCCTTCCACAATAGCGCGCTCGGTTTCGCGAACAACTTCAAGGATTTTACCTTCCTGTCCTTTCGAGTTACCGGCAATTACGACTACCGTGTCTCCTTTTTTTATGTGTAACTTTTTCTGCATGGTCTGAATGTGTTAAAGTACTTCAGGAGCTAAAGAAACGATTTTCATGAAATTGTCACGAAGCTCGCGGGCAACCGGCCCAAAAATACGGGTACCCCGCATTTCACCGGCAGCGTTAAGCAACACAACTGCATTATCATCGAACCTAATATATGATCCGTCAGCACGGCGTACTTCCTTGGAAGTGCGCACAACAACTGCTTTCGAAACAGTACCTTTCTTCATATCGCTTCCAGGCAGGGCATTTTTTACAGTCACGACAATTTTGTCTCCAACGGTGGCATAACGCTTGCGGGTCCCTCCTAAAACACGGATGACCAAGGCTTCTTTAGCGCCGCTGTTATCTGCGACTGTACAACGTGATTCTTGCTGTATCATGGCTACTTCGCTCTTTCTAAAATTTTAACTAATCTCCATCCTTTCTGCTTCGACAGAGGACGTGTTTCCATTATCATTACGGTATCGCCTATGTTGCAGTCATTTTTTTCGTCATGCGCATAGAATTTGGTAGTCCTGTTTACGAATTTACCGTAAATCGGATGTTTCTCTTTCCCCTTCTCTGCGACAACTATGGTTTTTTCCATTTTGTTACTTACAACAACACCAATACGCTCTTTCCGAAGATTCCTAGTTTCCATAGTCATAATTAATTTTCAAGTTGACGATTACGTAATTCGGTGTTCAGACGAGCGACGTCTTTTCGGGTAAACCGTATTTTCATCGGATTTTCCAAAGGGTTAACGCTATGATTCAATTTCATGCGAATTAACTCTTCTTTTGTAACAGAAATTTTCTCGATGATTTCAGCAGTTGTTAACTCTTTTATCTCAGAATTTTTCATTATTCAATAATTAAAGATTCAACAAAATCACGTCTAACAACAAACCTGGTAGTCACGGGCAGCTTTTGAGCTGCCAGACGTAATGCTTCTTTAGCCAGGAGGAAGGGAACTCCTTCAACCTCGATCATGATGCGCCCTGGCGTAACAGTGGCAACAAATCCTTCAGGAGCACCTTTCCCTTTACCCATACGAACCTCTGCAGGTTTTTTGGTAATTGGTTTATCGGGGAAAATACGAATCCAAATTTGTCCCTGACGCTGCATATGACGCGTTACCGCGACCCTGGCTGCCTCAATCTGGCGTCCGGTTATCCATGCTGTTTCCAGGCATTTTATACCAAAAGAACCAAATGATAACTGATTTCCACGCTGTGCGTTTCCTTTCAGCTTGCCCTTTTGTACTCTTCTAAATTTTACTTTTTTTGGCTGTAACATCTTGTTTTGCTTTGTCGATGGTTACTTTTTACGTTTTTTAAACCCACCTTTACCATGTTCAGGTGCAGGGCGGTTCGGACGTTGTTGCTGTACAGATTGTCCAACATTTGGCGAAAGATCACGTTTGCCGTAAATTTCGCCACGGCAGATCCATACTTTAACACCAATCAAACCTGTTTTGGTCAACGCTTCGGCAAGAGCATAATCAATATCAGCTCTGAATGTGTGTAATGGTGTTCTACCATCTTTATACATTTCAGAACGGGCCATTTCGGCACCATTCAATCGTCCCGATACCTGAACTTTAATACCTTCAGCTCCCATTCGCATGGTAGATGCAATAGACATCTTTGTGGCACGGCGATAAGCAATTTTACCTTCCACCTGTCGCGCGATGTTACTGGCAACAATTTGAGCATCAAGTTCAGGACGTTTGATTTCGAAAATATTGATCTGAACCTCTTTTTTTGTGATCTTCTTAAGCTCTTCTTTTAGCTTATCAACTTCCTGACCACCTTTACCAATAATAATACCAGGCCTTGAAGTGTGAACAGTTATGGTAATAAGCTTTAAAGTGCGCTCAATGATGATCCTTGAGATGCTGGCTTTTGAAAGCCTCGCATTTAGATAACCTCTGATTTTGTGGTCTTCGACCAGTTTATCACCATAATCGTTACCTCCGAACCAGTTGGAATCCCATCCTCTGATGATTCCAAGCCTATTTGAAATCGGATTTACTTTTTGTCCCATACTATTATTTCGTATTTTCTTCTACAACATTTTTACTTGCCAAACGGATAGTCACGTGATTCGAACGCTTTCTTATACGATGCCCGCGACCCTGCGGAGCAGGACGGAGACGTTTAAGCATGCGAGCTGAATCTACGAAAACTTCCTGCACGTATAGGTTGCTTTCTTCAAGTCTAACTCCTTCATTTTTAGCTTGCCAGTTGGCAATTGCCGAAAGAAGAAGTTTCTCTACTCTGCGAGAAGCCTCTTTTGAGGAAAACTTCAGGACGTCAAGTGCACGATTTACCGCCATTCCACGAACCATATCGGTAACAAGGCGCATCTTACGAGGAGAAGTTGGGACTTCGTGCAGACAAGCCTGAAATCTCTCGGCTTTTGCTTGCTTAAGCAATTCAGCACTTTTCTTTTTTCTAGAACCCATCTTGGTACTTTTTACTTCTATTATACATTTCCGCGTTCATGGTTATCGTTTTTTATTACCACCATGTCCCCTGAAGGTGCGGGTAGGAGCAAATTCCCCTAATTTATGACCAACCATATTTTCAGTTACATATACAGGGATAAATTTATTCCCGTTGTGCACTGCAATAGTATGACCTACGAAATCAGGCGAAATCATTGAATGTCTTGCCCATGTTTTGACTACCGACTTTTTGTCTGCTTCATTAAGAACCAGAACTTTTTTCTCCAACTTAAAGTCGATAAAAGGGCCTTTTTTTAGCGAACGACTCATAATCTACTTTTCATTTAAATTTAGTGATTACTTTTTCCTACGTTCAATGATATACCTGCTTGAAGCTTTTTTCTTCGAACGGGTTTTGAAACCCTTAGCGAGTAATCCTTTACGTGAACGTGGGTGACCACCGGAAGCACGTCCTTCTCCACCACCCATTGGGTGATCGACAGGGTTCATAACAACACCGCGGACACGGGGACGACGTCCCTGCCAACGGCTTCTACCGGCTTTACCTGATCTTTCAAGGCCATGGTCTGAGTTTCCGACTGTACCTACCGTTGCACGGCATGTAACTAGTATCATTCGGGATTCGCCAGAGGGGAGCTTAATGATGGCGTATCGTCCTTCACGCGAGGTGAGCTGTGCATATGTTCCGGCAGACCGGGCCATAATGCCTCCTTGTCCGGGATGCAGCTCAATATTGTGAACGATAGTACCTAGAGGTATTTTTGCTAAAGGGAGTGCATTTCCGATTTCAGGAGCAATATCACTGCCTGAAAGAACGGTTTGTCCAACCTGTAGACCGTTCGGTGCAAGCATGTAACGTTTTTCCCCATCGGCATATACCAAAAGTGCGATGCGAGCAGTACGATTTGGGTCGTATTGTATCGAATCTACTCGTGCAGGAACACCGTCTTTCTCTCTTTTAAAATCGATAACACGGTATTTCCTCTTATGCCCTCCACCTATATACCTCATTGTCATCTTACCGGCGCTGTTACGTCCCCCGGTACTCTTCATGGGCCTTAACAATGATTTTTCAGGTGCGTTGCCAGTTGTAACGGTCTCAAAGGTACCAGCGATCTTGTGCCTTTGTCCCGGAGTTACTGGATTTAACTTTCTAACTGCCATCTCTTACTTTAGATATTGCTGTAAAAATCAATATTTTCTCCTTCGGTCAGCGTAACAATAGCTTTCTTATAAGCATTGGAACGACCGGATATAACCCCACCCTTGGTAAAGCGTGATTTTAACTTACCGGCATACACCATTGTATTAACAGTGCTAACCTTAACGCCATAGATTTCTTCCACGGCTTTTTTGATCTCGTGCTTGTTTGCCTTCTTCTCAACCCTGAACCCATAACGGTTATATTTCTCCGTTAATTTGTTCATTTTCTCGGTTACTATAGGGCGAATCAAAATATCAACCATTGTCTTACGCGTTAAATCTTAAATAATTCTTCCACTTTGACCACAGAACTTTCTACCAAAATAATCTTTTGGGCTCGCATAATCTTGTATGTGCTTAATTCTGAAGCGATTACAATTTCTACGTTCTGTAAATTTCTGGAGGACAAATATATATTTTTATTTGCTTCTGGTAACACAATTAGTAATCTTTTATCACTAATCTTCAGATTATTCTGAATTGCCGCAAATTCTTTCGTTTTTGGGGCATCAAAAGAAATATCTTCTAAAACCAGAATTTCACTTGCCTGTGCTTTGTACGTCAGTGCTGATTTACGTGCAAGCTCTTTAAGCTTCTTGTTCAGTTTAAAACTGTAGTCCCTTGGCTGAGGCCCAAAAATACGACCACCACCACGGATTGTTCCAGATTTTCTGCTACCTGCACGCGCTCCGCCTGTACCTTTTTGACGTTTGATTTTACGGGTCGATCCCGCAATTTCACCACGATCTTTTGCTTTGTGAGTTCCCTGACGTTGATTAGCCAGGTATTGTTTCACGTCGAGATAAATCGCGTGATCGTTAGGCTCAACCGCGTAGATTTCTGCATTCAGTTCTACGTTTCTTCCGGTTTCCTGCCCTGTTTTGTTGAAGATTGCGATTTCCATTACTTCAAGAGAATTAAGTATGAACCATTAGCTCCTGGTACGGAACCTTTAACAATCACAAGGTTATTCTCAGGAATAACTTTCAAAACTTCGATATTTTGAACAGTTATTTTAGCGCCTCCCATACGTCCCGCCATACGCATTCCTTTAAAAACGCGCGAAGGATAAGATGAAGCACCAATAGATCCCGGAGCTCGCAACCTGTTGTGCTGACCGTGTGTGCTTTCGCCTACACCACCAAATCCGTGGCGACGAACAACCCCCTGAAATCCTTTACCTTTTGAAATCCCGGTGACATCGATAAAACTTGATGGCTCGAACATATCTGCGGAAATGATATCTCCAAGTTTCACATCAGCTCCGAAACCGTCGAATTCGACAAGTTTTTTCTTCGGAGTAGTACCGGCCTTTTTAAAATGGCCGATCTCTGGCTTTGTCGCATGCTTTTCTTTCTTTTCCTGAAAGCCTAACTGAATCGCTTCATAACCATCTTTTTCAATGGTACGAATCTGCGATACAGTACATGGACCTGCCTCAATCACAGTGCATGGGATGTTTCTCCCCTCAACACTGAATACGGAAGTCATTCCGATTTTCTTTCCAATTAATCCTGGCATTTTTTACTGATTAAGCAGTTTAAAATTAAACTTTGATTTCTACCTCAACACCACTTGGCAACTCAAGTTTCATAAGGGCGTCGATCGTTTTAGCTGTGGAACTGTAAATATCGATCAACCTCTTGTAAGAAGATAATTCGAATTGCTCCCTCGATTTTTTGTTTACAAATGTTGACCGCAATACTGTAAAAATTCTCCGGTGTGTTGGAAGCGGAATAGGTCCGCTTACAATAGCTCCCGTAGTCTTCACAGTTTTGACAATCTTCTCAGCCGATTTATCGACCAAGTTGTGATCGTAGGATTTCAGTTTGATCCTGATTCTTTGACTCATGATAAGAACGTATTATAATTGTGATGGTTATAACAAATCTGTTCTGCCTTTAACACCTTCAAGAACTGTCAAGGCGATATTTTTCGGTACTTCAGCATAATGCGAAAACTCCATTGTCGAAGTTGCACGGCCAGAGGACAATGTACGTAAGGTAGTTACATACCCGAACTGTTCGGCAAGAGGTACCAAAGCCTTGATAACACGTGCCCCAAATTTAGAATCCATGCTTTCAACATGACCACGCCTACGGTTAAGGTCTGAAACAATATCACCCATATAATCATCCGGGGTTACGACTTCTACTTTCATAATAGGCTCAAGCAAGACAGGTTTTGCCTTGGAAGCTGCATTTCTGAAAGCTTGTTTCGCGCAAAGCTCAAAAGAGAGCGCATCGGAGTCAACCGGGTGAAAAGATCCGTCAACCAATGTAACCTTGAGGTTTTCAATTTTGAAACCTGCGAGTGGTCCATTGTTAAGCGACTCTTTGAAACCTTTCTCAACAGCAGGAATAAATTCGCGTGGAATCGTTCCCCCTTTGATACTATCAACAAACTGAAGACCAGTTACACCTTCGTCTACCGGACCAACTTTAACGCTGATATCAGCAAACTTACCACGACCCCCGGTTTGTTTCTTAAATACTTCACGAAGCTCAACTTCTTTAGTAATCGCTTCTTTGTACGCAACTTGTGGTGCTCCCTGGTTACATTCGACCTTGAACTCACGTCTCAGACGATCGACGATAATTTCAAGGTGAAGTTCACCCATACCGCGAATAACGGTCTGACCGCTGTCTTCATCAGTTCTAACCTGGAAGGTTGGATCTTCTTCGGCTAATTTTTGCAAACCGTTTGATAATTTATCAATATCGTTTTGAGTTTTAGGCTCAATCGCAATACCAATAACCGGTTCAGGGAAAGTCATTGATTCAAGAATAATCGGATGGTCGAGACTACAAAGTGTATCTCCCGTACGAATATCTTTAAAACCGACTGCAGCGCAAATATCACCAGCTTCGATAACGTCGCGTGGCTGTTGTTTGTTGGCATGCATCTGGAACAATCGCGAAATACGTTCCTTTTTGCCTGTACGCATGTTTAATACATACGAACCTGCATCGATCTTACCTGAATAAACACGTATAAAGCACAAACGTCCAACGAATGGGTCGGTTGCAATCTTGAAAGCCAACGCTGCAAGCGGCTGGTCAACAGAAGGTTTACGCTCAACAACTTCGCCAGTATCAGGATTTTTTCCTTCAATTGAACCAATATCAAGCGGATTTGGTAAATATGCACAAACTGCATCAAGCAAAGTCTGAACCCCTTTATTTTTAAAGGCCGAACCACAAAGCATTGGAATAATTGCACCTGTGATTGTAGCTTTTCGTATTTCTGCTATAAGCTCGTCAACGGTGATACTTTCAGGATCGACAAAGAATTTTTCCATAAGGACTTCATCCTGTTCTGCAACTGATTCAACCATTTTATCATGCCATTCGCGTGATATTTCGAGCATATCTTCAGGAATCTCTGAAATATCGTACTCAGCACCCATGGCTTCATTGTGCCAATAGAGGGCTTTCATGCGAATAAGATCAATAACTCCCTTGAAATTTTCTTCAGCCCCGATTGGAAGCTGGATTGGAACAGGGTTTGCGCCAAGCTTTTCCTTGATGTCGTTGTAGACACGGTAGAAATCGGCACCCGCACGGTCCATTTTATTTATAAATGCAATTTTTGGTACACCATATTTCTCAGCCTGACGCCAAACAGTTTCAGACTGCGCTTCTACGCCACCAACAGCGCAAAACGTAGCAACTGCACCATCGAGTACCCTTAAAGAACGTTCAACCTCAACAGTGAAGTCAACGTGCCCGGGAGTATCAATAATGTTGATCTGATGGACAATATCATTATACTTCCATTCTGTGAATGTAGCAGCAGAAGTAATTGTGATACCGCGCTCCTGTTCCTGTGCCATCCAGTCCATTGTAGCTGCTCCATCATGAACCTCACCAATACGGTGAGTTTTACCCGTGTAGAACAAAATCCTCTCAGAGGTGGTTGTTTTACCCGCGTCGATGTGAGCCATGATACCAATGTTCCTGGTATTTGTGAGATCCCTTTTAGCCATTATATTTGATCCTGATATCTACTATTTAATTAAAATCTGAAATGTGCAAACGCACGGTTTGCCTCAGCCATTCTGTGTGTATCTTCTTTCTTTTTGAATGCTCCACCTTCTTCGTTGAAAGCAGCAACCGTTTCAGCTGCAAGCTTTTCTGCCATTGAGTGGCCCGAACGTTTGGTCGCAAACTGAATTAGATTGTGCATGGATATTGCAACTTTACGTTCCGGACGAATTTCCATTGGAACCTGAAAGTTAGCACCTCCAACACGTCTGCTCTTTACTTCAACTGCAGGGGTAATATTTAATAAGCCCTTCTTCCAAACATCAAGCGGAGATAATTCGCTGTCTTTCATCTTTTTCTCAACGATGTCAAGTGCATCGTAGAAAATCTTGAAAGCAATTGTTTTTTTGCCATCGACCATCAAACTGTTAACAAATCTTGTTACCAGAACGTCTTTAAATTTCGGATCAGGCAAAATGATCCTTTTCTTTGGTTTTGTCTTTCTCATCTTAGTTACACATTGTTTGTGTTATTCGAATCGGCTGTTGTTCAGTCTTCAGTTTAAATAGCCTGCTCAAGGCAAACCCTTACTCAACCAAACCTCCAAACAAATAACTAATTTCTAATCAATTACTTCTTTTTCTTAGTCGCTGCTACAACCTGTCCCGGTTTTGGACGTTTTGCGCCATATTTCGAACGACGTTGTTTACGGCCTTCAACACCTGCGGTGTCCAGAGCTCCACGAATAAGGTGATAACGTACACCTGGAAGATCTTTTACACGTCCTCCGCGAACCAGCACAATCGAGTGCTCCTGCAAGTTGTGTCCTTCACCAGGAATGTATGCATTTACTTCTTTCTGATTGGTCAACCTTACGCGGGCAACCTTTCTCATTGCCGAATTCGGCTTTTTAGGCGTCGTGGTGTAAACACGAACACATACGCCTCTTCGTTGCGGGCAAGAATTAAGCGCCGGAGATTTACTCTTATCTTCGAGACTCGTTCTTCCCTTACGTACTAACTGTTGAATAGTAGGCATAAACGTTTTTAAATTTTTGAATTATAATAATACACACGAAAAATGAACTCAAATCCAATCCATTTTAACGAAAGATCAATACGGTAACCAATTCCAACCGCGCGAATCTTCCCCAAAATGGACTGCAAAAGTACACAATTTCAACAGAAAACAATGACTCACACAAAAAAAATGTGTTTTTAATCAAAAGTTTAGGCGAAAACGAAGAACCTATTTCATGAAATTCTACTCCGATTATAGTCAGGTCGGAGAAGAAATATGCGAATCTCCTCTAAAATCAGACAACCTACTGTGTGAAAATTTATACTTTAAAAACATATTTATCTCACCAAACAAACTGCCACCACAACTACCTCCATATAGTACAAACCTAATAACCAATTTATTGCCTGTCTTTAATAGAATTAAATTTTGAACTGGAAAAAAAAGATCAATTAATACAAAAGATTGGAACTTTTTAAAAAATTTCTATTTTTGATGGAATTGAGAAATAAATATCCCAGTTAATCCGTTTTTGATGTGACAAAGTTGTTTTTCTGCAGCTTTGATTTTTTTATACACTTAATGAATAAAGTTGAATTTCGAACTAATAGATTACTAAGTTTTTATCTAAATTTTATCACATGAAAGTATATCAAACTAAAGAGATCCGGAACATTACTGTAATTGGTAATTCCGGCGCCGGGAAAACCACCCTTGTAGAGTCGATGCTCTTCGAGGGTGGTGTAATTAGTCGCAGAGGTGACGTAAAAAGCAAAACCACTGCATCAGACTACAATCTTGTTGAACAGGAATATGGCAATTCGGTCCACGCTACTGTTCTTTACACCGAATTTGAAGGTTGCAAGATTAATATCATCGACACTCCCGGGATGGACGATTTTGTAGGTGGAGTAATACCTGCTCTCAGTGTAGCCGCTACCGGGCTTCTGGTTTTTAATGCCGTTAATGGAGTCGAAGTAGGAACAGAGATTGCGAACAGGAATGCTGAAAAATTCCACAAACCGCTGATCTTTGTTGTCAACCATCTTGACCATGAAAACAGTAACTGGGAAAATACGATTGAAATGGCCAAAACCACTTTTGGCAACAAACTGGCAATCGTTCAATATCCGCTTAACCCAGGATTAAGCTACAACAAAGTAATCGACGTACTAAAAATGAAAATGCTCCAATGGGGACCATCCGGAGGAGCGCCCGAAATATTTGATATCCCTGCTACTGAACTTGAGCGCGCAGAGGAAGTTCATAACCAACTGCTCGAAATGGCTGCCGAAAACGACGAAGAGTTGATGGAACTTTTCTTCGAGCAGGGAAATCTCAGCGAAGACGAAATGCGTAAAGGACTTAAGCTTGGAATGTTAAGCCGCAGCCTTTATCCGGTTTTCTGTACTTGCGCCGCCCGCGACATGGGAATCCGCCGACTCATGGAATTTATCTGCAATGTAGCTCCTAATCCCGGAGAACTTGCTCCTGTTGAAACCGTCGACGGAAAATTTATTAAAATGGATATTAACGGTCCGACTTCAATATTTGTTTTCAAAACATCAATCGAACAGCATGTTGGCGAAGTCACTTATTTTAAAGTGATCTCGGGAATCTTGAAAGAGGGAATGGATCTGGTTAATACCACCAAAAATTCGAAAGAAAGGATATCTCAGATATATGCCGTAGCAGGTAAAAACCGAATGAAAGTCCCCGAAATGCAAGCGGGCGACATTGGCGCTACTGTAAAACTCAAAGAAGTAAAACATAACCACACGCTTTGCGACAAGGACGCTGAAATAAATTTCCCTCCATTACAATATCCAGCTCCACGCTATACAACAGCTATAAAAGCAGTTAGCGAGGCTGACGAAGAAAAAATGGGAGAATATATGCATAAACTCGCAGAGGAGGATCCAACATATATTATTGAGTACTCCAAAGAGTTAAAACAAATCCTGCTTCATGGGCAGGGCGAATACCATATTAATACACTGAAATGGTATTTCGATAATGTATTCAAAATCGACATTCAATTCCTAAAACCTAAAATCCCTTACCGCGAAACCATCACTAAAATTGCTCCAGGTGACTATCGTCACCGCAAACAGAGTGGTGGTTCTGGTCAATTCGGTGAAGTTCACCTTGTGATTGAACCCTACGAAGAGGGCATGCCTGTCCCTGAAATGTACAAAATCGATGGGAAAGAGATGAAAATAAGCTTACGCGGAACTGATGTAACCGATCTCCCCTGGGGTGGAAAGCTTGTTTTCTGCAATTGCATTGTCGGCGGTTCTATTGATGCGCGATTCCTTCCCGCCATTCTCAAAGGGATCATGGAAAAAATGGAAGAAGGACCGCTCACCGGATCATATGCCCGCGATATCAGGGTTTGTGTTTACGACGGCAAAATGCACCCTGTCGATTCCAACGAAATTTCATTCCGGCTGGCAGGACGTAACGCATTCAGCGCCGCTTTTAAAATTGCAGGACCAAAAATTCTTGAACCAATTTATGATGTCGAAGTATTAGTCCCATCTGATCGGTTAGGCGATGTAATGGGCGACCTCCAGGGACGCAGGGCATTGATCATGGGAATGAGTTCTGAAAAAGGTTTCGAGAAAATCCTGGCCAAGGTTCCGCTCAAAGAGATGAACAAATACTCCACCTCGTTAAGTTCTATTACGCAGGGACGAGCAATGTTCAAACTGAAATTCTCGAACTACGAAAAAGTTCCCGCCGAAGTTCAGGAAGAATTGCTCAAAGCCTACGAAGCCGAACAAGTCGAAGAATAGAATTCTTAAATGTGAGATAATCGGAGAGGCTGTCTCAAAATATCGGGGCAGCCTCCTTTATTATTTAATAATCGCTGATTTGAAAGTCAAAATCAATCAAATGATATTGTTGGGGGAATTTTTTAATTCGATTACAGCTCATTTACAAGCTGCAACTTAAGTCCAAAAATAAAATCGTATGATCACATCTTTAAAACTAATTTTTAGAAGCTCACCGCCTTAATTCCTGGTGTCACAGTTAAAGTCACAACTTATATTAGTATATATGCCTAATAAGCAGTATATTACACAAGAATTTTGGCAAATAAAGTCACAGTTAAAGTCACAATAAAGTCACACAAAAATCACGGAAAATCTGTCTATTTTGTGATCCCGCATGTGCGGGATGACAAATATCCTTGTAACCCCAGTGATTATCAGCAATTATCCTGTGACTTTAAATTACATACGCGAGCCCGTTTTTATTGTCACAAATTGTCCTGCCAGTCACCCCAAAATCCTGGAGGGATTAAACGGATGTAGCTTCGGGTGCAAAATCAGGGGCTGCCATTATTAATACAACCGGCACCCCGAATAAGGAGTTCAACAAGGCACTCTGCAGTTCTCCACGACGCTTTATAACCTATTTTTATTCGGGAACGGACCGCACTTGCTCTATGTCCGCTCTATGTTTGCTCTATGTTTGGTTCTTGTTTGGCCCATATCGCGTCTGGTATCAGATATCAGCACTGATGACCTTTCAATGACAGCGAAGCCAATGACCTTTTCTAATGACTTTTCAATGACAGCGAAGCCAACAACCTTTTCAATGACTTCTTCAATGACGGCGAAGCCAATGACCCTTTCAATGGCTTCTTAATGACATTCATCTCTCCGTCTCCCTGACACTCGAAACATTCGCAGAGCGCCCATTTTCAAATCAAATTATGGCTGCAGTCCCATGGCCTTGATATAGCCATCATTTTTAGTGCAATTGGAGAACTTGCAACTTTCGATATAATCAAGTAATGCCTTTCGCGCGAGCGCCTGATCAGGACGGGCTTCACGAACGTCTTTATAATTATCTCGTGGTTTCTCAGTAAATTCAATGATCTTATCCCAGTTTTCAGGTTTATTTACATGAACGAATGAAGTGGAGTCGCCCATCTTTTTATAAGGCCAGAATGTGTAACCGATATTATTGTCTTCCATTGTTTTACAAAATGAGGCAATCCATTGGTCTTTGTTATGTCCGATTTCACCCATATACATTGGGAGGTTCGTTTTATTTCTGAAATCAATAATTTTCCGGATTGCATCCGCAGTTGGCTCGCCGCCATAGCGATGACAAGTGTACATGATCTTGTTGTCAAATTTCCAATCGCTAAACACTTCAAAATTTCCATCCCATTGGGCGCCACCGAGAAGAATAATATGGTTTTTGTCCACCTGACGAATAGCGGCAACTGCCTTTTTATAGAGTGGCTCAAGGGCTGCATTCAATTTCGACATATCGTTACCGAAATAGGGTGCGATCGGTTCATTCAATAAGTCATAGCCTAAAATGACAGGTTCGTTTTTATAACGGTCAGCTATTTTGACCCAAATGTCAAGGAATAACTTCTGGCTCACTTCACTTTCAAAAAGCCAGGGATAACCATAACTATCGTCAATATTATCGCCAGTCTGACCACCCGGAGCATCGTGCATATCGAAAATAATATAGATCCCGGCCTCCTTGCACCAACTTACCAGACTGTCTGTGCGCTGAAAACCATCCTGTGCTGAATGCAATCCCATATAATCCTCATCCGTAAAGAGTTTATAGTGAAAAGGGAAACGGATGGTATTTGTCCCTGTTTTTTTGAGGTAATTGATATCTGCCCTGGTTACATAATTGTCTTTGAATAGTTTCCAGAATTCATTGGTAAAATCGGGGCCAACCATTTCTTTAAAAGCCTGATCGATCAAGCGGGGAGCATTTGCTTTTTTGAAAAGAAACATGTAACCTTCTGGATTAAGCCAATTGCCAAGATTGGTCCCTTTAATAAAGAATTTCTCATTATTAGGAGCGACCAGATTCTGTCCGTCAATCCGAATAAACATTTGCGATGAAACTGTCTTTGTTGTTTTTGCTTCGGCCGTTACGACATTTGCGAGGCAGAAGATAACGATAAGTGAATAAGCTAAATACTTCATATTATAATTGTTTATTTATTCCATAAATCAGGGATTGTACCATGCCCGCGGGCTTTAAGTGGGGCCTGGTCTATTGGTTTTTCTTTTCCGGTATGAATATCATACAAGCGTTTTGCCGATTCCATCATTGCCTCAACCTGATGTTGATAGGGGCGATCAGTAACGTCAACTAGCCCGCAGTTATAATTCTCTCCGTCGCGGCGTCCGGTTAAATCCTGATCGGACCATTGAAAATACGCTGTTCCGATAAGTCCCGGATGAGCATAAGCCCGCTCGGTATAATACCTGTAGGCGACACCTCTCTGTTCTTGCGAATTTACCTGCCACAAAGACTGAGCCATTCCCCGGTCAACAGTTCCGAAATGGTATTCGCCAATGATCATAGGCAATCCTGTTCCGGCAAGTATTTGATCCATAAATTCTTTTTGGGGATATAAATCGTAACAGTTAAAGCTGAATACGTCAAAAACATCCTTGCAAATATCCAGTATTTCCTTGCCGGGAACATGTCCGAAACGCATACCAAGATTCAGGTGATTGGGGTCATATCGTTTTACTGCGGTGTCCACAGTTTTAAGAAAAATATGAAAAGTGTTGTAGATAAACTGTTTCCTGCGTTCAGGTGTATCGCCTGCTGACAGGTATTTTTTCAATTCGCTTTTTATGGGTTTGTCAGAACCATCAAGAATCAGTTCACAAAGTCGTTCTTCCTGCTCAAGCCACGACGGTTCGTTTCCTGTGAAATAGCCTATTACCCAGGGATTTTCCTTATAAGGTTCCACAAATGCTTTGCAGGCGGCATCAATCTTGGACGCAAACCCGGTAGTATAGACATCAGGTAAGCCCATCACTCCATCTTCAATGCCAACTCCGTGCAACTGCATCATAAAAGCTTTTCGGTTTAACTTAGTCACTTCCGGACTCGACCAGTTGGCAATGGTATTTAGGCCCCACTTATCCATGCGTTTGATAATCATGTTTTTAGATTTCGCAGGATATTCTTTGCCATATCTGCGGAAAAGGTTCCAGGTTCCGAAGGAGGCAGAATTCGGCCTTTCCGGATTTGATCCAATTCCTGCGGGAGGTAATTCTTTATACAAATTTCTCCGTTTGTCGATATTGATGGCATTGCCGCCGCCTCCTGGATTCACACAATCGACACCAACCGAAAGGAACAGATAACCTTCCGGATCGACAAACCACCAACGGCCATCTATCTTTTCAGTTCTAAAAAACCCGGTTGCTTTGACTTTTGCATTGAGGTAACCGCCAAACTTCGAGTAGTTATACGCTTTTGTTGAAACTATTTCAGTCTCTTCGGCATCCCACTCTTTTTTGAGCTGCGCCTGTGATTTTATCTTTCCTTCGTAATCGCCCAGGTTCCATTGACCAAATTCATCGACAACTGGTTTTTTATCAAGGTATTGGTCACCTGAATCTTCTACTGAAAGTGAGATTGACCGGAGTTCGATAACCGGGTCGTTGATAGGAGCATTCATCCTGATACCAATTGTGTCGACACCTCTGAGAGGACCGCGCTTACCTCCAAGGTTGATCCATCCGGTGTACCGGGCCTGGTTGTAAGTCGCTGCCAGATCGAGTGCGGCACTAGGTAATTCCCTGAAAAACTTTAATGGTATCGCAAGCTTATTCCATCCATTTGCGGTGTAGTTCATCACCCGAAGTTCATTGTAGCCGGTTTCAGTTGTAAAACCGACATGGAAACGTTGAGGAGTTGTTGATTTAAACTCAAGAACCACAAAGTTATAGGAGTCCCAGCTTGATGGAAGTCCGGGCGAAATATCTTTGATTGCGAATTTTTGTCCCGAAACCTCTTTGTTACTGTCGAACTGTATCCTGACAGGATTTTGGGCATCGGCCTTATTGAAGGACAATACGCTGAAAGTTGCAATTGTCAATATACCAAACCATAGTCTTTTCTTCATCTAAAAATCAATTAATTATATCAATATTTGGTAGTTATAATCGGAATCAAATCTGGATTATAGTTTAATGTTTCAGCATATTGTAATCGCGGAGCGTTTGCTCTGTAATTTTTTGAAAGAAAATGGCATCAAGATTATCGATACTCATGAGCTGTACTGATTCTCCTTCAATATCAGTGATTTGATACGAGCCGGGAATTGAAACAGGAACTTCACCTGTCAGTGCGCCGACAAAAACATAAGCCGATAAAATGGCACCAAGACTTGAAGGATGACTACCATCCGGATCGTACAAATTAATCGTGGGGCGTAATTTAATTGCTAATTCCCATGCCTTTCCCACAGGTACTAAAATCTCGCCGTTATCTTTCGCTATTTTGGAATAGACATTCGTAATTTCATCCTGGGACTGTGGAACCTTCTCTCTCGCCCAGGTCATATACAAATAGGGTTTAGCCCCTGAGGACTTAATTAATCCGCACAATAGTTTTGCATATTTTATCGTGCTGTCGGGCTGCAGGATGGTGGCCATACTGTTTTCTTGCAGAATGACAATATCAAATTTTCCCTTTGTTATGATTTCCTTTGTTTTAAGTCCTCTCTTACCATACCAGTGTTCACTTAGGTAAGCACCTCCAACGGTTGATTTCCGTGTCACAAGTTTAGTTTTTGTGCTGTCTGAAATTATTGAAACGATCTGCGGAAGGTTTTGAACGTAGGTATAACTGTTCCCAACAAAAAGCACTTTAAGCGTGTCTCTTTTGAGCTGGGCAGAAGAGGAACTTCCGGAAAAGATTCCGCAGATGACCAAAACAAGGGGTAGAATAGTTTGTTTAAACCTGATCATTCGTCTGATTTTTTAGTTTATTTTTGGTATGTAAATATAACCTTTATTGTCAAATAAAAAGTCCAAAATCTGGTCTGGCAAATAAAATATTGCAAATTTAAAATAGGAAAAGAGATCAACTCAATAAAAATTCACAAAACCTTGAATATATTGGTTCTATGACGTTTAGTGTGAAAAAACAAGGAGCGGGTTTAAATGGGGGCCAGGCAAAGGCTTAAGTCTGTTGTCCGAATTAATTACGCCAAATCTAAACCGGATTCAGAAACTGGAGCAATAATTAAACAAGGGAAATACATATTTAAGTAATGCGAATAAATGTCGTTTTTTGCCGTTTTTGGATTTATGAACCATTGAAGCGCAGTGCAATTTCAATATATATCTATCATAAGTAAAATAAATAAATCAGATTGCTTCGTGCCGCTCCCTCGTCGTGTTTGGTTCGTATTTGCGTCGTACCTGGTTGAATAGAGATTTTTTACATAATAGGCAATTGTAGTATTGTTTGTAGGTAACGATGTGTGCGCCATCAAGGAAAATCCTTGAAATTTCGAATTTTCGAGGAACAGCAACAGTCTATTTGATCGCCGCTTTTATTTCATTTCGTTTTAATTTTCCATTTGGGGTTTCCGGGAATTTATCCAGAAAACAAATTGCCTTCGGGCGTTCAAACGAAGGAAGGAGTTCTTCTGATTTTTGTTGAATTAATTCAGTGTCAATATATTCACCTTCTATTACCAACACCAGTTTTTCTCCTAACATCTCATCGGAAACTGATGAAATAACAAATCGTCCGGGAATTACTGATTCCAGTTTTTTCTCAATCCTGTCTGGCCAGTATTTTATTCCTCCTGAAATGATCACATCATCAACCCTTCCCAAAATCCGAAAACTGGAGGGAGAAATAATTTCAGCAATATCTTTGGTTTGAAGCGATGCTGTCCATTCCGGAATATGAATTTGTAAACAATCGTTTTCTCCTGTGGAAACCGAAATTCCGGGCAGACAATGATAAATGTCTGACCGTTTTTCTCCCGAAAGTTCGCGAATGGCAATGTGAGAGGCGGTTTCGGTCATTCCATAGGTTGAAACTACCCTGCTGGACAATTGGCTGATTTGTACTTCCAGATTTGCCGGAATGGCAGAACCCCCTATCAGCAGATTATGGATATTTTCGAGCTTTTCCCTACCGGAATGGCATTCTAACAGTTTGAAAACCTGATTTGAAACCATCGAACCGAAATCAAAAGTGTCGTTCATCAAAAGTTCAAAATCAGTGGAAGGATCAACTGTGATCAAATCCATTTGGCCAATGATTGCACGCACTACCATCATTTTCCCTGCAATAAAACGGCATGGCAGACTTAATAAGATTCGGTTTCCAGCCTTAAGTCCGAAATATTCGATGGTTCTGCCAGCACTTTGTTGCATTGTAGTCTTCGGTAACCGTATGATTTGTGGTGCGCCAGTGCTGCCCGAAGTCTGTGCTTCAATAAAATCCGAAGGCGATAACCATTCTTTGATAAATGTATATAATTCATATTCCCATTCCGGCAGTTGAGGAAATGAAAGTTTTTCTGCAATCAGTGAAGTCAATTCATTCTGAGAATAATTCAGACCATTGATAATCATGACAATGGGTATTTTACTCATCGGTCAGTGGTTTTAGCTGCCATTCACGGGCAGGTTTGTACCAAAGCTGATCTCCATCAATTTGAAGCGGCGAGTCAAAATTATTTGTGAAAAGCTGGCCGGTTCCAAGTCCTTGTTCTGATTTGAAATCTTGCTGAAAAGTCCATTGTGCAATGGCATTCAGCCCTATATTCGATTCGAGGGCAGAAGTGATCCACCAGCCAATTCCTTGTTTATTAGTCAGTTCAATCCATTTTTCACAACCGGCAAAGCCCCCGTGCAAGCTGGGCTTTAAAATTAGGTAAGCGGGACGAATGGTTTCAACCAGTTTTTGCATTTCCAGTGAATTGAAGACACCGATCAGTTCCTCATCAAGTCCGATCGGAACCGGCGATTTTTCGCAAAGTGCCGCCATCTCGTCCCATCGCCCGGCCTTAATGGGCTGCTCGATGGAGTGAATTTGCAAATCGGATAATCGTTTCATGTTTTCGAGGGCGGTCTGGAACGAATAAGCGCCATTGGCATCAACCCGCAATGTGATTTCGTCGGCAGAAAATTCTTTGCGGATCTCTTTCAGTAAATTGAATTCGGTCTCGAAGTCGATGGCCCCGATTTTCATTTTGATACACCGAAACCCTGCCACCAGCTTAGAGCGGATCTGCTGCTTCATAAACTCGGGAGTTCCCATCCAGATCAGTCCGTTGATCGGGATACCCTGTTCTCCGCGCGTGAAAGCCGATGGAAATAAAATTTGTTGTCCTCCGTTTTGCAGATCCTGCATTGCGGTTTCGAGTCCGAATCGGATAGATGGCCAGTTTTGCAACTCTTCTGAAAACTGGCTGAAATACTCAATGTTATCGCAGACCTGTTGCAATTTGGCGCTCATTTTCTCAGGACTTTCAACACTCAGATTGGGCAACGGTGCACATTCGCCAATTCCAATTTTAGTTCCGTCCTTTAGAAAAATAAACCAAACCTCGCGGGTCGCGTAAACTCCGCGTGAAGTACCGGAAGCCTGCCTGAAATTAAGGATATATTTTTTGAAATGGGCTTTCATACGGCCAAAATTATTCCTATTCCAAACAGCAAAGTAAATAACAGCGTAGCAATCGACAACTTTTTCAGAAACGGATCAAGTTGGCGTGGTTCCTGTATTTTGTTAATCTTTACCAGATCACGGATAAAAAGTAATGCAGTCAGAAGAAAAAGTGTCTGATAAATGGATTGAAACCGAAGTGCAACAAACAATACAGCACAAAACCATCCCAGCGTAATCAAACTGGTGTGATAAAGTCTGCTTTTATCGCCTCCCATTCTCACAACTACCGTTTTTTTGCCGGAATTACGATCGTTTTCGATATCACGCATGTTATTCAGATTCAATACGCCCGTGCTGAAAAATCCAATGGTGATTGCAGGAAGAAATATTCCAGGATTAATCATGTGTGTATTCAGAAAATAAGTGCCAACTACAGGTAGCAATCCAAAGAAAAGAAATACAGCCATATCGCCAAATCCGGCATATCCGTATGGATTGTTCCCCCCGGTGTAGCGGTAAGCCGCAACTAATGCAACAATTCCAAGACCGAGGAAAAGCAAAAAGGTATTAAGATCAAGTCCTTTTGTTCCTTCAGCGACCAGCCAAATCCCGCTTGCAAGACTCAATGCAATCAAAACCACCATTCCGACTTTCATCTCCTTCAAACTAATTTCTCCGCTTTGAACTGTTCGCTGAGGCCCCACGCGATGTTTGTTGTCAGTTCCTTTTTGCGAATCGCCATAGTCGTTTGCGAAATTGGAAAAAATCTGGATAAATAAGGCGGTAACTATGGCTAAAACGGTTATTTTAGTTTGGAAACCGCCATCAAAATACGACAAGGCGGCACCCATCAAAATACCCGACATCGCCAAAGGCAGTGTTCGCAGACGTGCTGCCTTAATCCAACTTTTTACTGATGCCATTTTTGCTTGTTTAATTTTTAATAAAATACCGGGTTACCAGCCAATTTTTGTACATCGGGTCGAGTACTAAAATATTTCCGGCCATTATGTCGATAATCTCCTTGTTTTCAAGGGCTTTTTTAATCCGGGATACATTTGCAGAAGACCCAAGCTGATAATCATCTATCATGTTTTTCGAACTAAATTTTTCAACTCCATCCAGCAAAGCTTTTAAAAAATTAATTTGGGGTGTCGACAATTCTTCTGTTTTGGATTGAAAAAGCAAACTAAGCTGCGACACTATTCCTTCGTGTGCTTCCCTGATTATTTCCTCTGAACACGCTGTCGCTGTTCGTAACCAGCTTTGTTGCGCAAGTTGCTGAACGTAATACGGGTGACACTCTGCCAGATCCGCGATCAGGGCAGCATCATTTTCATTGATGTGTTTCTGCGTATCCTCAAAACGACTGCAAATAAAGGGAATCCAGTTATCCCTGTGTATCTTTTCAAGAAAAAGGATATCACCAAATTTATAAAACGGCATCGAAGAACTGGTAAAAACATCCATGAGCATGTGCCGTTTACTTCCATATAAACAATATGCAACATGCTGGTGCTTCTGCCAGTGCGACCTCAGTTTTTTCTGAAATGCCAATTGATTTTCGAATGTTGAAATGTTCTGAAATTCATCGATACAAATCACCAGTTTCCATCCTTTCTCCGTCGCAACAGTCTCTGCCATATCAAGAATCGCATCCGGATGTTTCTTTACTTCTTTCCAGTCGAGACTTAGCGAAAATTCATCCTGATGACCAGGACTAAAAGAAAGTTTAGGAAGAAACACTCCTATAAACCGCTTCGCATTTTCAATTATTACGTCTAACTTTGAGGAAGAAATCTTTAAAACCTCGCTGGCAAGTGCAAGGTAAAACTGTTCTTCAGTCCGAATATTAAATGCATCAAGAAAGCAAAAGTGCAGATTTTTATCTGCTGAAATTGCCTCAAGTGCCGACTTTTGTACCAAAGATGATTTTCCCCAACGACGAGGCGAAATAAGTACTGTGTTAACGAGACCGGCAAAATTTCCAGCCAATCGTACTCTTTCATTGTCTCTGTTCGTAAAATTTCGGTCAACCGCTAATTTCCCAAAAACGAATGGTGTTTCCATGGTCAATTTTTACCAGCAAAAATATGTAACATTTTTGTTACTAACAACTTTGTTACTAACAATTTTGTTACATCTGTATAATGCTGATATCAAGGAAATTTTGGATATTTTTTGAAGTCAGGTTTGCGTTTTTCGAGGAATGCATTTTTACCTTCCTGCGCTTCTTCTGTGAGATAATAAAGCAAAGTGGCATTTCCGGCAAACTCCTGAATCCCGATTTGTCCGTCGAGATCGGCATTCAATCCAAGCTTCAGCATACGCAGTGCCAGCGGACTGTGTTCCTGCATTTTTTGTCCCCAGGCAACTACTTCATCTTCCAGCTGTTCAAGCGGAACTACTTTGTTGACCAGACCCATTTCCAAAGCTTCGGCTGCAGAATATTGGCGGCACATAAACCAGATTTCGCGCGCTTTTTTCTGACCAACGATGCTTGCCAGGTAGGATGAACCCAATCCGGCATCGAAACTTCCAACTTTGGGACCGGTCTGCCCAAAAATCGCATTCTCCGAAGCAATACTGATATCGCAAACCACATGCAATACATGTCCGCCGCCGATCGCATATCCGTTTACCATTGCGATTACCGGTTTTGGCATCGATCGGATTTGCTTCTGTACCTCGAGAATGTTGAGGCGCGGAATTCCGTCTTCGTCAATGTAGCCACCTTTACCTTTCACGGTTTGGTCACCACCTGCGCAGAAAGCTTTGTCACCGGCTCCTGTCAGTACTACTACATTAATCCGCTGATCTTCACGGCATATCTTTAGTGCATCGCTCATTTCATTTACCGTCGTCGGCCTGAATGCATTGCGGTAGCGTTCGCGGTTGATAGTAATCTTTCCGATTCCGTCAAAATAATCGAAGAAAATATCTTTGTATTCCCTTATTGTTTGCCATTCTCTTTTAGTGTTCATGGTATGTTGATTTACATTTTAACTTGTTTAAATAATTCCCGAAACTCCCTCACATTCGTTTCCGCATTCGTAAAAACCTCCAATAAAGCAACTTTCTTTTGTTCCGGGGAATAGAATTCATCCAGTGCGTTTTCAAGTTCTGCTTCGTTTTCGGCCTTGAAATAATCAAGACCGAAAGCTTTTGCCAATACTTCGGCCTTAAGTATATTTTCAGCTAAGAAATGTTCCGTAAATGCAGGTGAGTCAGATGGACCTTTGATCATGCCAAAGATATTTCCGCCACCGTTGTGAATAACGATGATGCGCAAATTTGATCCGATATATTTGTTCCACAAAGCATTCGAATCGTAAAAAAAAGATAGGTCACCCAAAATGATGGTGTTTATCTTATCCGATTCGTTGGCAAAACCAACCGCTGTCGATAAACATCCGTCAATTCCTGCTGTACCACGGTTACTGTAATATTTTGCGTTTTTAACCCGGTTATGGATCAGGGCATATCGCACCGGCGAACTATTGCCCAAATGAATAACAGTGCCGGTTGGTATTTTTTGTCCGATAAGACTAAAAGCTTTCAAATCGCAGAAATCAATGCTTTCCACAAATTCATCACGAAGCTGATTGACTTTCGCTTCTTTGTTTTTCCACAGCTGAAGATAGCCTTTGTCGTCGTTTTGCTGAACATGAGATGAAATCACATCAAAAAAATCGACAGCCACCATTTTGACGACTTTCGACAGCGACTGGTAAGTGTCGAAATGCTCGCCGGACAAGCTTAGGTGCCAATGCTGCAGAGGTTTATTTTTTCGAAGAAATTGTTTGAGCGCTTTGGAGACAAACTGTCCTCCAAAACTGATCAGCAAATCGGGCTGGTACGATTCGATATTTTCATCCAGGATGCCAGTCATCAGTACATCGATGCTTCCACAAAATTGTGGATCAGAAAGATTCGATAAATGTTCATGCAGAACAATTGCTCCTGTTTTATCAATCAGCTTGGCTAATATATTTTCCAGTTCTGGATTGGGACTTTGCTGCCCTGCCAAAATCAGAACCTTTTGCGACTGGTTAATAGTTTTGACCAGGCATGCAATCTCATTTTCTTCTAATACATTTTGGGTTTCTGCCAGTTCAATGTCCTTTACTTCAGATAAATCCGCGTGAACCAGTTTATGTAAAGGCTCTTCGAGCGGAATATTAATATGTACCGGAGCGAGTTGTCCTGAAACAGACAGATTCAGGCATTCGTTAATTTGCCTTGCGGCATACCAAAGTTCTTTTTCTGATTCGCCTAAAGGCAAACTAATTTCCTTTTTCGTGAAATTCTGATAGATATTTTCCTGACGGATACATTGACTTTCAGCCTGATCAATCCAGTAATTGGGACGATCAGCCGTGAGAATAATCAGTGGTATATTTTGGTAAAATGCCTCTGCAACTGCCGGTGTATAATTTAATGCAGCCGTTCCTGAACTGCAAATCAACACAACTGGTTTTTGTTTTGCCAGTGCCAATCCAATTGCAAAATAGGCAGCACTACGTTCGTCAACAATATTTCGACAGCAAAAACCGGGAATACCCGTAAATGTATTAATCATTGGTGCATTGCGGCTTCCTGGCGAGATCACAATATCTGTAATCCCCTTTTTCAGAAGTAGGGCTGCGAGTTGCTGAACATGTTTTTTATCTGAGATCATTCTGATTCAGTGTTAATTACAGCCAATAATGTTTTGGCCTTTTGATTAGTCTCTTCCCACTCGCGTTCCGGAACCGATTTGGAGGTTATTCCGCCTCCGGCATAAAGAATGAATTCGTTATTCGTAATTTCCATACAGCGTAAATTTACGAAAAGATTGACTTGCTGATTCAGTTTCCATGGGCCAAGATATCCTGTATAGTATTTTCGGTCATGCTTTTCTTTCTCCCTGATAAATTCGTCAGCAAGATTCTTTGGTAAACCGCAAACAGCAGGCGTTGGATGAAGTTCGGCTACAAAATCACCAAGACAATTTTCAATTTTTTCAGCCGCAAAAAAGAAAGAGGTTTTCAGGTGCGCTACTTTACCGCTTTCCAAAGTTTCGGGACCTGTCGTCCTGTATTTATGAATATCGAAAAGGTGAAACAGCTCAAGCATATATCTTGAAATAAATGCCTGTTCTTCAATATCTTTAGTGTTCCAATAATAATCGTCGGAATTATATTTTCGGACTTGTGTACCTGCCAGTGAAACTGTTTCGAAAAATCCGCCTTCCGATTTGAGTAATACTTCTGGTGTGGCTCCCATCCAGTTTCCGGCACTTGGCAAATTGACCAGATAGGTGAATGCGTTAGGTGTTTGATCATGCAATTGAAAGAAAATGTTTCCCAATGATCGGACCGGTCTCTTAACTGGTATTTGCCTGGAAATAATCACTTTCGAAAGTTCTCCTTCGCGAATGGCAGCTACTGTTTCTTCGATGGTACTAACATATTCTTCTTTTGTGCTAACAATACAGTGGTCATCAGCCATTTTATCAGAACTGAAGGGTTCGATATTCGTGAAATCAAGCTGTTTGGCGGAGTTGAAATCTTCGAGATAAATAGCTGGTTTAAGAAGAATAACCGGGTATTTATCAGTGATTCTGAACGGTGCAAAGACAAATCCGGCTTCTCCATTTAGCTGATCGAAACGATCTAATAATTTAACGTCATATGCATTTCCGATAACAATCCCGAGGTGATTCTCCATCGGGTTAAACCAACAGGCAAAAGCAATGTGTTTTTCAATGAGTTGATCCAGAACCGAAGTTAAAGTGGTCTTATTTTCCATTACGTTTTACAATCATGTTGGTCACTCGTGCAGTCGAAATTAGTTTTCCTGCTTCACTCTTTATTTCAATATTCCAAACTTGGGTCTGGATACCGGAATGCACAATTTCGGCACGGGCAAAAACTGTTCCTCCGGATAAACCACCAGTGTGGTTGGCACTGACCTGAATTCCGAGAACATCGAATTCATTGATATCGACTGTCAGCATGGAACCAAGCCCTGCAATTGTCTCAGCGAGTGCAAGATTAGCGCCTCCGTGCAACAATCCTCCGGGGCGTGAGGTCCGGTGATCAACCGGCATTGTGGCTTCCACCCATCCTTCGCCAATAGCGGTAAATTGGATGCCAAGGTTTTCAACCATTGTGTCTTTGACGTACTGATTGAGTAACGCAATAGGAGTATTAATGGTAAGTTTGGGAAACATCATCCTGTCAAAATTAAGAGCGTGAAATTAGAAAAATGCAGCGAAGCAACCAATTTTATCCGAAAAATTGAATTTAGCTCTTGGGATAATACTGTTTTCGGTATTGTGCCGGTGAGTATGAAGTCACTTCTTTGAAGACACGCGCCAAATGAAATCGGTCGCAAAAGCCCGACAGCCGGGCGATCTCTTCAATAGGTTCAGTGGTATGGTGAAGCAGGATACTGGTTTTCTGCACCCTTCTCTCCCTGACAAATTGCTGTGGCGGAACTCCGATTTCTTCTTTGAAAACACGTGCAAAAGAATTGACCGCCATATTTGCCACCTGTGCCAATCGTTTGTTGGTGAGCTCCTCCGAAATATGATCTTCAATCTCCCGTAAAACATTCAGGATCCGCTGATCAGTCGTCGCCAGGTTCCAAAACTCTTTAGGAATCTGACTTACGGTGAGGATAATGATTTTGTAAATCAGCAGACTTGATTGAACCGACAACTGCACATTGTTCTGACGAAGACTAAAAGAGAGTTCTTCCAGATCAGCTCGTAAATCGGGATAAACTTCGAAAGAGAACAATTGCGGAGAAATAAAGTCATAAGGCATACCCAGATTAAAATGGATAAACAGATGATGCACTGCTCCTTCACTCAATAAATCCAGATCAGGATCACCCTCTCCAACTCTTCCCCCTTCGAGGTTGTAGCCGGATGAAGGTATCGTATTTCCCTTTAAGCGACTCGAAAATGCGGTATATGGTGGAATCAGAATAATCTGGTTTGGGGTAAGCTCGATTGTTTTTCCGGCAAATGAGATAATCCCTCCAAAACTTTTATTCCAGTAGATCCGCCAGTAAGGAAACGACATATTCCTGCTTTCCCAGTTTTTCAGCCACCAGAATCTGCAACATAACAAATTAATATTCAACCCCGAAAAGAGTTGAGGAATATTTGACGGGTCGCCTTTATCCGGTACTTTGAAAAATTTCATTTGAAATAGTAAAACTGAAGGAAGTTAATATATACACAAAGATATCAAAAATAAGAAGAGAATAAATCAAGCCGGTTTTCAGCTATAGTCAAATAAAATGACGCTTTAAAAAAATAGAGATGTGCGGATAAGACAGAATTGTTCATTTCAAAGAATTCTAACTGAACTATTTTTTCATGTTTAGAATATACACAAAAATGGTTTTCTGATCCATAGCTTTTATTCATGGTTCACGTTATATTTGGCATGAAAAAAAACTTTTAACTTTGCTTCCAAACAAACAACTACTATGCTTAAAGGAATATCCCCTTTGATTAGCCCGGAACTCCTCTCTGTTCTGGCTCGAATGGGCCATGGCGACGAAATCGTTCTGGCCGATGCCCATTTCCCGGGCGAAACATTCAATTCCCGTGTTTTGCGTGCCGATGGATTAAAAATAGCCGATCTTCTGGCTGCTATTCTGCCCCTTTTCGAACTCGATGCCTATGTTGCTCATCCTCTTGCGATGATGGCCGCTGTTCCGGGCGATACGCTTGATCCCCTTGTCGAAGCGGATTATCTGAAAAGTATTTATCAAACAAATCCTTCGGCTGCTTCGATAGAACGCATCGAACGGTTCGCATTTTATGAACGGGCGAAAAGTGCATTCGCTGTTGTAATGACCGGTGAAACTGCCAAATACGGGAATATCATTCTTAAAAAAGGGGTTACTCCTATATTCTAAACTTATCACCGGATCTGTTATCTTTTTCGGATTAAGCGGGTGCCAAACGACTAAACAAAGAGCTGCTTAGCCTGAATCATATATTCCAACTAAACTTAAAGATGAAACCAATAAATATTTGAAATGAAAAAAACACTAACTTTAATGATTGCATTGGTAGTGGCATTAAACATTTGTGCCCAATCAAAACCCGACAAGATGGATTGGTGGAAAGATGCTAAATTTGGATTGTTTATCCATTGGGGTGTATATTCTGTTCCTGCCGGAGTCTATGATGGAAAAGATGTTAACGGAATTGGCGAATGGATCATGAATAATGCCAAAATTCCAACAGCTAAATATCAGGCTTATGCAAAACAGTTTAATCCGGTGAAATACAATCCCGAAGCGTGGGTCAAAATGGCTAAGGATGCAGGAATGAAATACCTCGTTATCACCTCAAAACACCACGACGGCTTTACCCTTTTCGAAACAAAAGCTTCGAAATGGAATATTGTTGAAGCAACGCCTTATGGAAAAGATTTACTCAAACCTCTCGCAGAAGCGTGTCACAAAAACGGGATCAGGCTTGGATTTTACTATTCACAAGCCCAGGACTGGAACAACAAGGGTGGCGGAGCCTGCGGAGGTCACTGGGATAAAGCACAGGATGGTTCAATGGATGAATACATTGATAAAGTTGCAGTTCCACAGGTGAAGGAAATTCTTTCAAACTATGGACAGGTTGACATTCTTTGGTGGGACACCCCTTGCGACATGACAAAAGAGAGGGCCGAAAAATTCCAACCCATCCTGGCCCAGCATCCTAACCTGATTACAAACAACAGATTAGGTGGCGGATATGATGGAGATACGGAAACTCCCGAACAATTTGTTCCCGCTACAGGATTTCCCGGGCGTAATTGGGAAACCTGTATGACGATGAACGACACTTGGGGCTATAAATCAAAAGATAACAACTGGAAATCGACAAAAGAGATTCTTCAAACATTGATCGATATCGTAAGTAAAGGCGGAAATTACTTGTTGAATGTCGGTCCGACTTCGGAAGGCCTTGTACCACAGCCAAGTATCGAAAGACTTGCAGAGGTGGGGAAGTGGATGAAAATAAATGGAGAAGCCATCTACGGAACAACAGCCAGTCCGTTTAGTTACCTGCCTTGGGGAAGATGCACCCAAAAAGGGAATAAACTCTATCTTCATGTCTTTGACTGGCCCAAAGATGGGAAAATATCACTCCCCGTACTCAACAAAATTTCAAGAGCTTACCTGCTTTCTGATCCAAAGAAAACACTTACAGTAGATAAATCGAAGACAAAAAATACGATTACACTCGCAGGCAACGCACCCGATAAAATTGCTTCTGTTGTAGTTGTTGAATTAAACAGCGCTCCCGAAGTACTTCCATTGCCTTCCGCAGGAAAACCAGCCACAGCTTCTTCTGAAAAAGAGGGCACTTCAGCGAAAAACCTTTTCGACGGAAACCCTAACAATAAATGGCAGCCCACTGCTGATGATAAGAATAAATGGGTAGAAGTTGATCTGGGCGAAGAAACCGCAATCGGCGCTTTCTCGATTGTGGAACCATGGCATCCGTGGGACAACAAAGGTCAGAAAATCGAGCTTCAATACAAATCGGGTGAAAAATGGGCGGTTGCTTTTGCAGTTACAACAAACGGAACAGGTCATACAGCATCTTTCTCCCCTGTTTCTGCCCGCTATTTTCGCCTCAAAATTGTAGAGGCAAAAGAACCAACCTTAAACGAATGGATTCTTTTCAGAGCCGATTAATCAGTTGCATTTAAAATGCAATTTTCACCAAATATCTTCTTGAATTTCGTGTCCCATCCTAATTTTTTAATAGGAATGAGACACGAATTTGTTTGCGAACTATATATTTTAAGAGTCTGTGAGGGGATCAATATCAAAAACGAAAGGAGCCATAATTTACAGCGTAAACGCATCGTTGGCGATTTACATGGACAAGCATCGATAATCTTTTGTGCAACAGTACTTCTGCGTTAATAATAAGAAAACCTGTTTCCCGTAAATGTAAAATTAGGTTTAGTGTTCAATTAATATGTATTTTGCAATCATCAACAATAATTATTTAAAGAAACTCAAATGAAAAGAACAATGAAACAACTGGCCATCGCTATTGTACTCTTATTTACAGTAACACAATTTGTTACCGCCGCAGAACGCGACTTCTACCAGATCCTGGTTTACCGGCTTAACGATAAGGCTCAGGAAACACGTGTCGATAATTATCTTAAAATGGCTTACCTGCCTGCAATGCATCGGGCCGGCATCAAAAGTGTCGGGGTTTTCAAACCAATAGCATCCGATCCCGCTGCCGGGCAACAAATCATTGTTTGGGTACCGTTAACCTCTCTTGCCCAACTGGATAAAATAAAAAATAATCTGGAGAAAGATGCTGTTTACCAGGCCGCCGGTGCCGATTTTTTAAATGCACCATTTGATAATGTACCATTTAAGAGGAAGGAATCGATTCTGCTAAAAGCTTTCCCGGATGCTCCATCTTATTTCATTCCTAAACATAAAACAAACCCTTCAGATAGAATTTATGAATTAAGGAGTTATGAAGGTCCGACAGAAAATCTATTCCGTCAGAAAGCAAAAATGTTCAACGAAGGCGGTGAGATCAAACTCTTTAAATCACTCGATTTCAACGCGGTTTTCTATGCCGAGGTAATTTCGGGAAGCACAATGCCCAACCTGATGTACCTTACCACCTTTGCAGACAAGGCCGCACACGATGCTCACTGGGCTGCCTTCGGAAGTCATCCCGAATGGAAAAAGCTTTCAGCCCTCGATGAGTACCAACATACAGTCTCCAAAGCGGTAATATTGTTGCTTTATCCAACCGATTATTCTGATTTTTAACAAGATGCATCTGACACAAAGATAATCGAACAGACCGAAGACAGATAATTTTAGAGGCTCACCGCCTTAATTCCTGGTGTCACAGTTAAAGTCACAACTCATATTACTATATATGCTTAATAAACAGAATATTACATAGATATTTTAGTAAATAAAGTCACAGTTAAAGTCACAATAAAGTCACGGGAAATCTGCTTATTTTGTGATCCCGCATGTGCGGGATGACAAATATCCTTGTAACCCGTATGATTATCAGCGATTATCTTGTGACTTTAAATTACATACGGGAGACTGTTTTATTGTCACAAATTATTCAGCCAGCCGCCCCCTAATCCTGAAGGGATAAAACGTATGTAGCTCCGGATGCAAAATCAGGGGCTGCCATTATCAATAAACCGGTAGGTACTCCGAATACAGGGATTCAACAAGGCGATCTGCAGTTCTCCACGACTCTTTATAACCTGTTTTTATTCGGGAACGGACCGCACCTGCTCTATACCCGCTCTATATCTGCTCTATGCCTGCTCTATGTTTGGTTCTTGTTTGGTCCATACCTCGTTTATTAAAGATT
>JAATGF010000038.1 GCA_015654795.1 Bacteroidales bacterium | reverse complement strand
GTGATCGTGTTTCTACATTACCGTAACCGCTACGCGGTAATTGTGCCTTGGGGATCATTCTTATCTACAATACCATATCTCCTATGGAGAAGGACAAAACTGGTAGAATAATGGATAACAGATATTTGTGAAAATTTTATTTTATTCAAAAAAACCTTAATAGTCTGATATCAACAAAAAAACCTAACCTTATGAAACAACATGAAATGAGGGAATAAGGTTTGGTATTGAGGAGAATAGCCTCTGCTACTGAGGTTAAAGAGAATCAGAAAATAAGGTTTTTCCACGCAGGAAAAGGTTCATGCAGAGGTACAGAGATACAAAGCGCGAAAAAAACCTGCGATCGTGTTTCTACAATACCGTAACCGCTACGCGGTAATTGTGCCTTGGGGATCATTCTTTCTACAATACCATATCTCCTACGGAGAAAGACAAGATTGGTAAATTATTGGATAACAGATATTTGTGAAAATCTTATTTTATTCAAAAAACCTCTTATGTTTGTTATTCACCGATTTTATTCATCAAATGACAGTGTAAATTACCCAACTTCTAATTTGAATACCTTCAACCCTAAAATTAATGGATCTTTTTAGGTAATAAGAGTTTGGAATCAAATAAAATGTTACTACTTTTGCGCCACTCATTTATAGAGTATAATTGTTTAATATAAATCTTATAAGTATGTTGAACCAGTACGAAACCGTTTTCATTGCTACTCCCGTTTTATCTGAGGCTCAGATAAAGGAAGCGGTAGGAAAGTTCAAGGATCTGATCGTTGCCAGTGGCAGTGAACTAATCCATGAAGAACATTGGGGTCTTAAGAAATTGGCCTACCCCATTCAAAAGAAATCGACAGGATTTTATCACCTGTTCGAATTCAAGGCTGATCCGGCTTTCATAGGTAAACTTGAAACCGAGTACCGTCGTGACGAACGTATCATCCGTTTTATTACTTTGAAACTGGACAAATACGCCGCTGCTTACAGTGAGAAGAGACAAAAGAAGGTAAATGCAAAAACTCAAAAGGAGAACTAAGTCATGACCACGAATTCAAGCGAAATCAGATATCTCACACCCCCATCGGTTGAGGTAAAAAAGAAAAAGTATTGCCGTTTCAAGAAAAGCGGAATCAAGTATGTTGATTACAAGGATCCTGAGTTCCTGAAAAAATTCCTTAACGAACAGGGTAAAATCCTGCCACGCCGACTTACAGGTACTTCTTTGAAATACCAACGTAAAGTATCACAGGCTGTAAAACGCTCAAGAATGATTGCGTTGCTGCCTTATGTAACAGATTTGATGAAATAATAATTAGGAGAGACAAAAATGGATATCATTCTTCTTCAAGACGTAACAAATCTGGGTAGTAAAGACGACAATGTAGTTGTGAAAAGCGGTTATGGCCGTAATTACCTGATTCCCCAGAGAATGGCAATATTGGCTACCCCTTCAGCAAAGAAGGTGCTTGCCGAGAACCAAAAACAGCGTGCCCACAAAGAGGCTAAGCTAAAAGATCAAGCTCTTTTGTTGGCTGAAAAACTAAAATCAATCGTTATTACCATCGGTGCCAAAACAAGTACTACCGGTAAAATCTTCGGTTCGGTTAATAGTATTCAGGTTGCTGAGGCTTTAAAAGAACAAGGATTCGAGGTTGATCGTAAACAAATCCTGATTAAGGAAGACGCGATCAAGGAAGTTGGCAAACACACCGCAAAAGTGAAATTTCACCGCGATGTTGTTGTAGATTTCGAGTTCGAAGTTATCGCAGAATAACCGGGAAAGTTTTTATAAATTGTTTTCCGAAAATACATTTTCAAACAGACTAAAAGGCTGTCTCTTCCAAGAGGCAGCTTTTTTTTCACGATTAACTGGTACGCAATTTGGATTTTTTTGATGATTTCAATGACCAAAATGTTTTTAATTGCATGAGCTGGTTTATATTTGCATTTATACTAAAACTCAGACCCTCTTGAAAAAGAAAACGCAGCAAGATATTATCGACCTTTATAAGAAAAGGTTTATGGAAGAGAGCATTACGGTTGAAACTTTGCCTCCTTCGGGATCGTATCGCGAATACATACGACTAACAAGCCCACATTTTAAGGCTATCGGTACATGGAATGAGGATGAGAAAGAGAATACTGCTTTTATCGAATTTTCGAAACATTTCAGAAGCAAAGGAATTAAGGTTCCTGAGATCTACGATTATAAACCTTCCGAATGTATTTATTTACAGGAAGACCTTGGTAATAAAACACTTTATAGTTTTTTAAGCGAAGTAAGGGAATTTGAGGGATTCTCTGACAGAATTATTGGAATTTACCGTAAAGTTGTTTGTGAATTACCTAAAATACAGATTGTTGCGGGCACAGACCTCAATTATGATTTTTGTTATCCGCGCAAAGCTTTCGATCGACAGTCGATGATGTGGGATCTGAACTATTTTAAGTATTATTTTCTTAAGCTGGCTAAAATATCGTTCAATGAACAGCTTCTTGAAGATGATTTTACGACGTTTACCGATTATCTTTTAAAGGCAGAAAGCAATTTCTTTATGTTTCGCGATTTTCAGAGCCGCAATGTTATGCTGGTCGAAGGCGAGCCTTGGTTTATTGATTATCAGGGAGGAAGGCAGGGAGCGCTTCAATACGATCTTGCTTCGCTGCTTTACGATTCGAAAGCCGATATTCCTCAGAATGTGAGGGAGGGACTAATGGAAGATTATCTCGATGAACTGGGGAAAATTCATCCGGTTGATAGGAATGAATTTCGGCAGTATTTCTATGGTTATGTGTTGATTAGGATGATGCAGGCGATGGGGGCTTACGGATTCAGGGGTTTTTACGAAAAGAAGGAACATTTTCTGAAAAGCATCCCCTTTGCGCTCGATAATCTTGATATTGTCCTCCAGAGAGTCGATTTACCCGTTGAGTTGCCCGAACTGATTAAAGTTTTGAAATCGCTTTCTGACTCCCAAACCTTAAAAAAAGTGGCTTCAAAACAGGCGGAACTTACAATTGCAATTACAAGTTTTTCCTATAAAAAGGGATACCCAACTGACCTTTCGGGCAATGGCGGCGGTTTTGTATTCGACTGTCGTTCGGTAAGGAATCCGGGGAAATATGATCAATATAAATCACTGACCGGAAAAGATGAAGCAGTGATCCGATTTTTTGAAGAAGATTCAGATATGGAGGATTTCCTGAAACCTGTGTTTTCAATTATTGAACGTTCGGTCGAAAAGTATATGGAACGTGGATTTACGCATCTTTCTGTAAGCTTTGGTTGTACGGGAGGACAGCATCGCTCGGTCTATTCTTCCGAAAGGATGGGGGCCCACCTCAGAAACAAATATCCCGTCCGGGTTGTTATCAACCATCGGGAACAAGATAATTAATTAATATATATGTCAAAAAAACGCTGTGAGCAAAAGGATTATGAAGAGCCGGAAGTTCCGAAATTCGAATGTAAAAAGTGTGGCCGTAAAGCGGTGAAAGAGAAACAGGTTTGCAGGCCCAAAGAAACAGACTAAAATGAAGGGAATGATCTTTGCTGCGGGGCTGGGTACGCGGCTTTATCCATTAACCAAAGACAAACCCAAAGCACTTGTCGAAATTGCGGGTAAAACGTTACTTCAGCTGGCTATTGAGAAAGTGAGTCTGGCAGGTTATAATGATTTGGTAATCAACATACATCATTTTGGTGACCAGATCATCGAATTTTTGAAGAAGAATAACAATTTCGGTTTAGATATCTCAATTTCTGATGAGCGTGACCAATTGTTGAATACAGGTGGTGGTATTTTGAAAGCCGCACCTTGGTTAACAGGAGATGAGCCATTTCTGGTTTACAATGTTGATGTATTGAGTAACATCGATTTACAGCTGTTCCGAAAATATCACGATGAGCGGGGAGGCCTGGTGACTTTGGTCGTACGTGATCGTAAAACAGCCCGTTACCTCGCTTTTGATCAGGCGATGCAGCTCTCAGGATGGAGAAATATCAAAACAGGCGATGAAATCAGTTCTCGTGATATGCAGAGTTGTAGTTTATTCGCATTTAGTGGTATCCAATTAATCGAACCTGCCATATTTAAGTTGATTACCGAGACGGGAAGTTTTCCGCTCATCCCTCTATATCTTCGATTGGCTGCTGATCAGCGGATTATAGGCTTCAGAGACGAATCTTCCTTATGGATGGATCTTGGAAAACCAGATCAAATTATTGAAGCAGAGAAATTTATCCTGAAGCAGTAAAAAATATAAAAACATTTGGCTTGATTCGTGGGAGGGTTGAAGGCCCAATATATTTCAGCCCAATGACAACGCCTTGGGTTGGGATTGGCATCTAAAATTGAACTATAGCCAATTTTCTCAGCTTCCCTACTATTGCTTTCCCAAAAAAAATCAGCATTGTCTACTACGATATTTGCAAATATTATGCAAAAGGCATTGGTTAATAAATTTATTAATCTGAAAATTTTTCATATCTTGGTTTTTTTGTACTTTTAGTCAAAATTTTCAAACTATGACTATTAACAGACGTAATTTTCTGAAATGCACAACCGGGACTGCAATATTTGCAGCCATTGTGCCGGTCTCGTCGACACTGTTATCATTCACACAAAAAAAACAAAAAATGAGCGGAAATTCTTTAACTGTTGTGGCAATTGCCGAAACTTCTGCCGATAAGGCGGAAGAATTAAAATCAGTTTGCCTTGGATTGATCGAACCAACCCGAAAAGAGAAGGGTTGCATTAGTTACGATCTTTATCAGGACACAACAAATCCCGGAAAATTTACTTTCATCGAAAACTGGCAAAGTAAAGAACACCTCGATGTTCATTTGAAAGCTCCACATTTTGTGGCGGCAGCTGCGGCTTTTAGCAAAATCGTGACCAAAGAATTGTCGGTCATCATGTTAAATAAATTAACTTAGCTGGTTACCAATTAATTGGTTTTCTGCCATTAGCGATAAGGTATTCATTGGCTTTGCTAAACTGATGATTATCGAAGAATCCCCTGTGGGCTGATAATGGTGAAGGGTGAACTGATTTCAATACCAGGTGTTTCCTGGAATCGATCAGTTCATCTTTTCTTTGGGCATAAGCTCCCCAAAGCAGAAATACAAGATGATCTCTGGAGTTGGAAAGCCGATGAATCACGTTATCGGTGAAGGTTTCCCACCCTTTTTTCTGATGCGAGCCTGCCTGGTGTGCGCGAACAGTAAGTGTTGCGTTCAGTAAAAATACGCCTTGCTCAGCCCAGCGTTCAAGGTTTCCCGATTTGGGAATCGGAATATTCAGGTCGTTTTTGATCTCTTTAAAGATATTTTGCAACGATGGCGGAAAATCCACGCCATCGGGAACTGAAAAGCAGAGTCCGTGTGCCTGTCCCGGTTCATGGTACGGATCCTGTCCCAGGATTACCACTTTTACCTTGTCGAATGGGCATTTTTCAAATGCATTAAAAATCAGCCTTCCGGGAGGATAGATTCTTTGGGCTGTATATTCCGATCTTACAAAATCGGTCAAATCGGTAAAATATTGTTTTTCGAACTCTTCTTTAAGGTGCTCTTTCCAGCTTGATTCAATTTTAATGTCCATTTTTTTATTGTAGAATATGCTTATTTTATAATACTTTATTTTGATTAGTAAGGGATTAAACTTTTATTTGTCAGCCCCGATTTTTAAAAGTTTATTAATTCATTTCTCCTTCAAAATTAGAACACTTTTCGATGCCTCAAAACATGTTCCTAAAAATATACTTGTTAACCAAACGTTTTTTGCTTAAAATTGTGAAAAATCAGTTAAAATGGACATTCGTAACAGAGACTTTCAGGATGAATTTGTTTTTCAGGCCTCGCGAAGCGGAGGTCCGGGTGGTCAAAACGTCAACAAAGTAAGCACGAAAATTGAATTGCGGTTTAATATTGCCAACTCGGCTTTGCTTAACGATGATGAAAAAGCGATTATTGCCGATAAGCTGATCAATAAGATTAATAATCTTGGTGAGTTAATCCTTGTTTCGCAATCTGAACGCTCTCAATTAAAGAATAAAGAGAAGGTAATAGAAAAATTTTATATGCTTATTGTTCGGGTACTTACGCCACGAAAGAAAAGGCTAAAGACAAAACCAACCAAGGCTTCCGTCGAAAAACGACTCGAATCAAAACGGGTTCAGGCAAAGATTAAAACTTTCAGGAGAGATGTTGATCTATAATATTTTTTGTATTTTGAGCGCCTGAATTAAAAAGCCTTCTGGTCACGAAATCCTTCAAATCATCTCTGAGATGTCTGTTATTTAATAAACAGGTATAGAATAATTTATCGGGATTCGGCAGATTATTAAATTCGATTCTTATGATGAATTGTTCATTGCGGATTCTCCCTTTTTTTCTGTTGATATCAACATTTGCCATTGCCCAGCCTTCAATAAAGGCGGTTTTAGTTTCGAAATCACCAATCATCGACGGAAGGTTGAACGATGAGGCGTGGACCAACGCTGCACAGATTGATCAACTTTATCAGCGGGAACCCAATCTCGGTCAAACTGTATCTGAAAAGACAGTGATTTATGTTTGTTATGATGCCAATCATCTCTACATTGGTATTAAGTGTTTCGACGATCCTGCCAAAATCACCGCCAAAGAGATGGCGCTCGATGCCAATTTGGCGAACGATGACAGGGTTCAGATTATTCTCGATACTTTTCTCGATCATCGAAATGGTTACTGGTTTCAGATTGGGCCGCGTGGTTCGATTGGCGATGCCACAATCAGCGAAAACGGCGCTGTTTTCAACAAAGACTGGAACGGACTTTGGGAAGGAAAGGCTAGGATTGCAGAGGATGGTTGGGAAGCAGAGATGGCTATTCCGTTTAAAACCTTGGGATTCAATAAAGATTTGTCAAACTGGGGAATAAAATTCATCCGTCACATCAAGCGAAAGCTTGAATCATCGTATTGGCCTTCCGCAAATATCAATAACTATAAATTTCAGGTCTCTGATGCAGGGTTACTTGAAGGGCTTCAGCATATCACGCAGGGGATCGGCCTTGATCTGTCACCTTATGCGGTAGGAGGGATGAGCACCAAGCGTGGTACCAAAAATGATTACCATGCTACGGGTGGTTTGGATTTGTTTTATCAGATTACTCCAAGCCTAAAATCATTATTGTCCATCAATACCGATTTTGCTGAAACTGCAGTTGATGATCGCCAAATAAATCTTACCCGCTTCGATCTTTTGTTTCCTGAACGGCGGGATTTTTTTCTTGACGGAGCCAGTCATTTTTCATTTGGCATTCAAGGTGATGATTCTAATCCTTACGGCAAGGCAATAATTCCATTCTTTTCACGACGGATGGGATTGGATAACAATGGGTTGCCAATACAAATTAACTATGCGGGCAAACTTACCGGAACAATTGGGAAATGGAATATTGGTGTGATGCAGGTGAATGATGACCGTTCGGTTGGAAATTCCAACTTTTCGGTCGCCAGGGTCTCGCGAAACATTTGGGGAGCGTCATCGGTTGGCGTCATCGGAACTTATGGAAATGCCATTTCTCAGGCTGAGAATTTAGTAGGCGGAATTGATATGAAACTTGCCACCTCAAAATTCCGGGGCAATAAAAATCTTGCTTTAATTCTGTTTGGATTGAAATCCAACACCAAGGGTTTATCTGGCAATGATGCTTCATGGGGAGGAACGATAACTTATCCGAACGATTTTCTTTATTTCAGTTTGGGCCATCATGAGATTGGTGAAAATTTTGTCGCTGGAATGGGTTTTGTTCCAAGAACCAATATCAAAGAGTCGTATGGGAATATTAAGATAGGACCCCGACCCAATAAATGGGGACTTTTACAAGTTAGCTCAGGTATTGGGTTTGATAATATTGTCAATTTTTCAAATATACTTGAAACAAGAACGATCAACTATTCTCCACTATATTTTCGGTTTAAGTCAGGCGAGGAATTCTCATGGTCCATTAGCCAGAGTAATGAGAACCTCGAAAAGGATTTTAATATCTTTTCAAATTATGTGATACCTGTCGGTAGGTATCAGTTTTGTCGCCAGACATTGAATTTTCTGACTGCCGGGAGTCGTAATTTTGCCGTATCCGGCTCTTATGTGTGGGGCGATTTTTACGATGGATCCAGGAAAGACTTTATTGTTGGAGCGAATTATAAAATAGCTGTTCCATTTTTTATAGGTGTAAAGTACAACCAGAATGATATAAGTCTCCCGGAAGGGAGTTTTACAGCACGCATTTACCAGGTAAATGCCAATGTTCTTTTTAGTCCGAATATTACATTGTACAACTATTTTCAGTACGATAATAATTCAAAAACAGTTGGAGTACAATCAAGATTTCAATGGATAATTAATCCCGGGAATGAAATATTTATTGTCTGGACCTCAAGTATTTCGCAACCATTAGAGCGTTTTGTAATGAATGAAAGCGCATTGAAATTCAAACTCAAGTACAATATCAGGTTTTGAATCAGGTAAAAGATAATTCAGAAATTTGAAAATACAAATCAATAAACAGCAAATTGTATTTCTACAAAAGTGTCGCTACCTTTATAAAAAAAATAAACAACAGCAGAATAGATTAGGAATGTTTTTATTAAGATGAATAATTACTAAATTGCCAAACAAAAATACAATAAGATGCCATTATGATTCTGATCACAAAAGAAGAAGCTAAGCATTTATCGATTAATAATCTAAAGCGTTATCGGCTTCGAAAGATGGTGCTGAGATATCTTTATGAGGAGCGATTTGTCTCGGCAGCAGAAGTAAGTCAAAAGATCAGTGTCAGCCTTCCTACAACCAAAACACTCCTGGATGAACTGATTGCATTGGGCGCAGTGATGACAAGTGGTATGGGTGATTCAAGGGGCGGACGTAAACCTGCGCTCTATAGTCTTGTTGCAGGAGCTTTTTATGTAATTACGATTGGAATTGAGCATTATAGTGCAAAGATTGCGATTTTCAACAGTCATAACGAACTCGTTACCGAGATAAGAACTGTACAAACAAATGTAAATCATCCCGATTTAGCGGAAAAACTTCATAATGTTTCAATAGAATTGATCCATGAAGCTCGAATCGACGATTCAAAGGTTGTAGCGGTAGGTGTGTATATGCCGGGGCTTGTCAATTCGGTGACAGGAATCAATTACGCAATCAAAAATGAGGCTTATCAAAATATTGGCAAGACTTTACAAAAAAGGTTTGGTAAAACTATTTATATCGACAACGATGCCAGAATGCAGGCCTTGGGTGAATTTATTTTTGGTAAAGCAAAAGATTCGCGCAATGCGCTGGTTATCAATTGGAGTTGGGGGCTGGGTTTGGGAATGATTCTCAATGGACAGTTGTATGGCGGATCAACGGGTTTTGCAGGCGAATTTGGTCATATTAAGCTCGAAGAGAATGGTATTCTCTGCTATTGCGGGAAAAGAGGGTGCCTCGAAACGATTGCCTCTTCACAAAGCATTCTGAATATGGCGATTAGCGGAATAGAGAATGAGACAATTTCGCAACTGACCACTCGCTTTAAGGATCGCCTCCATACGTTGCAGCCAGAGGATGTGGTGAATGCCGCCAGGGCCGGTGATGAGTTTTCGATCTCCATTTTAAATAAGGTGGGTAATTCGTTTGGAAAAGGGTTGGCTGTTTTGATTCAATTGCTCAATCCTGAGGTCATTGTACTTGGCGGGCCAATTTCAAAAGCGCAGCAATTCGTTTTGACCCCGATACAACAAACGCTGAACCAGGATTGTCTTGAAAAAATATCGAGCATTGTCCGTATTGAAATCTCCGAGATTGATGAACATTCCGGACTATTAGGACTTTGTGCACGGCTGTTTCAAAAGGTGCTTGGTGATGTTACAGAAGTAAAGTAAGAAAGGCAAAAAAATGAAAACGGGGTTACTGAATTGAATTCGATTATCAGACAGTAGCTTATTCTTCATATGTGATGGAGACTGAGCAATAATTACACAATCTTAAATACATAACTATTGACATTGAAAATATTCTCTGGGAAGCAGAAATTAAATTCAAAAGTTAAATCGACAGTTGAAATTGGTGTTTTCAGATATAAGACATGATATAGCCTTGGTATATGTAAGTAGCTCTATAACTTGTTTTTGCAAAAGAACAGTGGTGTGAAACAGACGTAACTTTGATGAATAGAGTCATAATGTAAATGTCTCCTCTTACGAAATAGGACCTATTATTTGGATTCTTCCTTCAATACCAGTCTGGCTTTATCCGCGTTTACGATTGAAGAATAAAAGTCAACCAGGGCACTATAGCGCTCTTTGGGCCATGTTCCCCGATTCATCTTTAGTTCACGGACATAGAGCATTTGGTTGTCTTTGAGCGTAATGGTGCTACTGTATTCGCCAAATTCGGTAGATAAAGTTTTGGCTTTTGGTATACTTTCGGGATTAAAGCCTTTGGGTAAACGAAAGATTACTGAGTCTTTATCGATGTAAGCATAACTTCTGTAAACGGGCATTCGACGATTGTCAACACGTGCAGGAATCTCTGTGATTTGATTAAAGATGTTGAGCGGAATAAAGAGACGACTTCCGATTTTTGTACCAAAAACTGGCGTTGAAAAAGTAACTGTCTCAACGGCCTGAGGTATTCTGTCTTTTTTAACTTCGTAGTTGAAGTCTGAAATGACCAGGCCCGTAATAGACAGATTTTTGTAAAGTGTTTTTTCCTGTTCTTTCTTGCTTTGGGTTAAGGTATTCGAAACGTTATCGTACTGATAACCTCTATATTTGGTCTTTATAGTCGCTTGCATCGAGCCGTCGGGATTGATCTGCACTTCAGCTTTGCAATCCTGGCTGCTTTGATTTGCCGTCAGCAGTGGTGTATTCACAATCTTTCCTCCTTCGGAAGTGATATTTAGCGCTTTTCTCCCGGCAGTAAACGGACTCATGTAACCGCAGGGATCTGTCTGACTTGTACACTCCAGCCAAATGGAGTCACGGTGGAGTGGTACACATAGAATTATATGGTTGGTTTGACTGTCTGTTGGAAAGTCGGTCATCGTGATCCCATGATTGAAGGATGAAGCACCTGCAACGGTATAAAGAGACGAAATTCCGGCTGCATTAAGCAAAGCTTTCATATAGTTAGAGAGCGCTTTGCAGTCGCCATAGCCGAGTCGGTCAACTGTTTCGGCCGGAAAAGGTTGATAGCCGCCGATACCAAGTTGAATATTTACATAATGAGTGCGGTTTTGCATATATTCATAGAGTTGTCGTACAATTTGCGCCGTGTCTTTTATCCCTTTTACCAATTTCTGAATTTCATTTTGCCGTAGTAAAGGCAATTGGTCGCGGCCCTCATTTAACTTGCTGATCCATTGGCCATATTCTTTCCAGGTACTCATTGTACCTGCATAACCTTCGTAGATAAACTTTATTGGAGCTGTAATTACATGGGGCGTTTCTATACCTAACTCCGGAGATACCGGTTCATGGCGCCAGGCTTTGAGCGAGTCGAGTTTCCATTCAATGGAGTGTATTCCGTTTTCATGTTTTTCAGTTCGACAACCTATTGGAAGATGGAATTCGCGGTAGCGAATCTCCATAGCATCGGGATAGCTAATTCGAAAGGATGATTTTTCGAAAGAAATACGATAAGCATACAATGGTTGCCATTCGGGATAACCAAGTAATCCATTGTACTCGATTTCATAATTGTATTCGACGGTGTAAGGATAAGTACTGCCGCTGAATGAAGCTGTTTTCATCCTGAGATCGTCGTAGATAGCACCTTCAGAGGTATAATTAACATCCTTAATAGCATTGTTCTTCAGTCTGTCATCCGGAAATCCCAATGCATTATAACTTTTCCCTGATAATGAGCTGATTTTTTTTGATTTATCATAGGCCAGAACCAGTTCTCCAAAATCATCACCATTCTTATCGAGGACGGTGATAACCATGTGAACACGTTTGATAGCTTTGCCATAATTCTGCAATTCGAACTCCTGGCTGTAGTCGCGACAAACTGCCCAGGCATCCTTTCTTAACGAAGAATCGATAGTTGCTGCCGGATAGAATAATTGATTTTTTTCTTTTCCCGATAGAAGAGAGGCAATTATAAGAAGTATTGCCCCTGTAAACAACAATTTGATATTCATGTTAAATAGTAGTTTTTTTCAGGATAATCTGTTCTGCTTCTTTCTTAATAACCAGATTATAGAATTCTTTTAGATTTTGATATTCGGAGGGTACAAAAAGTGTTTTATCAATCGAGAAGCGGAAGTTAAGTATGATTTTATTGTCAACCTGTGCAGCCTGATACTGAAACTTTCCGCCATTTTCCGCCATTGCCAAGGATGCGCTTTTGGGGAGTTCCTCCACCGAATAACCTTCAGGTATTGTCAGCTGTAAATTGTATACTTCAGAGAAGGATTGGCCGAAATCAACAGGATATTCGCGTGCAGGGGAGGTGAATGGATTATTTTTATGGCTATTGATCAGTACCGGATCAATGTAGATGACTGAGGCCTCTTTATCCAATCCCTCTTTCATTGCAATCTTATATTCAATAATCACCGGCAGATTGAGGCTGTCGAGGTTATTATATTGGCATTCCAGGTAGTCAAGTTCAGTGGAAGTATTTTTCATAATGTCGAAATACTCTTTTTTACCCCCTGCTTTTTTTACGGATTCGCGGAAATCATACGCACTTAATCCCGTTGACCGATTTTTGATCGTACCTGTCATCTTTCCATCTTTTATTTGAAGTTCGACCATCGTATTTTCTATAGATTTGGAATTCGAAAGTTGCACAGGTTCAGATCCCTCCTTATTTATCAGATGTCCTTCGCCATTAAGGCAACGGAATGGAATGATGCCAGACTGAAGACTGGGTTCTGTGGCATCGAGCAGAATGGGTTTTCCATCTATAATAGTTTGTATGATTACATAGTTACAGTCACTAAGAGAGGCATGTGCAACCGGGAGTAATCCATTTTCACGTGTACTTAATATAACTGGATTGGCAGTAATGCCAGCTTTATTGAGCATTACTGAAAGTAAAAGGTTGATATCAGACGAGTTTCCCGTTTTATCGGAATACGCTTTCTTCAGGTTTAGGGTAGTAAAGATCGATTTTGAACCATTCCACTTCATTGTTCGCTGGACATAATTGTAGATAATATTGAGTTTCTCCATATTATCCGTTTTTCCTTTGGTTAACTGTGCAACAACATCTTCAATAAAATTGTTGCCTTTTAATTGGGATCCGAAACTCTCTTCGTCTGTCAATTGTTTGGCAACATCGTTCCATGAAGTATTAAACTTTTCGTATTTACCTCCGACTTTCATGAAATCGGCATATGCTAATTCGAATTTTACCTGTGTGGCGTAGTTGTCAAGTGTGGATAGGTACGGCTCTTCTTTCATTGTAGGAACATCGTTGGCGGCATAATCAAATATATCGGCCATATATGAAATAGTTTGAGTTTCTCCTAACCCAGTTGCTTCCCAGAGATTTATATAATCTTTTTTGCCGGTAAAATTGATGGTCTCATTTTTTTTAGTGTTTTTTACATATAGCAATGGGTGATACCCTAAAGAGGATTGGTTGAAAGTGTAATATTCGGGAATGACAACTTGATACTGACTCCATTTGACGGGAATGGTGTATTGGAATTTCCAGGGGCGCAGGTTCCAGATCAGATCAGAAACAATACTGTACTGCAGATCAATAATTGAGCCCACTTTTACAGCAGGCATTGCGAGGCGAGCGGTTTCCCAGTATTTATTCTGCCGTTCTTTGAATATCGCATCTTTCTTCAATTCCGATTTGATAATTTTTCCGTTCTCGAGATTGATAGTCGTTCCTTTAACCTGGCCTATAATTTCACGAATTTTCTCGTGAGAATAGAGAGGTATATCGAAATTTCCCCATTCAACACCACTTTGCTTCAATATTTTAATCCTGACAAACCGTTCATATGTGAGCATAAACCCATATTGGACGTCATACTTGACGTAGGAAGAACCCTCGTCATAGAGGATTACAGCTTCAGCCGTAGTATCGTTGGGATAGGTTTTCATTGTCAGCTCTTCGTTTGAAACTTTTTCAAATCTGACTTTTGGTGCTTCCTGGGCAAGGAGGCTGACGGATAACAAAAATGTTATCAAGGACAAAAGAGCACATTTTTTCATGAGATTAATAATTAGTTGGTTTGCGATTTTTCTGAGTAATATTTGGCTATTCTAATCCTGGTAATATTGGTTCAAATATAAGAATATCTGATTTATAAAAAACATAAGTCATAAATTTTTTTATCAATCTTTCTAATTAAGTGACGGAAATAATGTCGTATTTGCGAAAGCGGGAAAAGGCGATGGGGTGATGGGATTAAATCAGATACGAACCAAACACGACGCGAACATGACGAGGCAGCGGCACGAAGAAATTTGATTTATTTATTTTGTTTATGATAGATATATATTAAAATTGTACTGCATTTTATAAGGCAATGTCGCTTCTTAATAGGCAGTTACTAATTTGTATTTCAACGCGAGAAAAGTATAAAGTTTTTACGGTGCATCTCAGAATTGCTTTTTCAAACTTCAAAAAATCGTTAATGCTTGATTTATTCTTAATATTTACTTAATGTATATTGGTTGTGAAAGTCAACTAATATAAACTATTTTTGCCCGCATTAAAAAGATAGAATGGAATCAAGAAAGCCTTTGGGATATATGCTGGGTCAAAGCCTCCGGGTTTTTAAAAGTCAAATGGTCTCGGAATTCAAAAAAAAGGAAATCGAACTATCGTTTGAACAGTTTGTTATTTTGCATATGTTGAATTCGAATTGTGACTTGATTCAACGCGATCTTGCGACCCAGTTACAGAAGGATAAATCAATTATTGTTCGTCAGATTAATGGCTTGCTAGAGAAACAATATATCGTAAGGCTAACAAATAAAGATGACAAACGGATAAAAAACCTGATTCTTACGAAAAAGGGGTTTGAAGTTCTGAATCAAGTGAAGGCAATTGCTGATGAAGTATCAGAAAAATTACTGACTGGAATTCCCGAAACGGACCTTGAAATATTTCGGGGTGTACTTTTGAAAATTCAGCAGAATGGAGGGGCAGAAGAAGAGTTTTTCAACTGTGGACTTAATCAACAAAAATAGTAATTACACTTAAATATAATATGAAGACAACTCTGCAAATTAGACAGCTGGGAATCATTTTGATGATGGTTACGGCAGTATCGTGTAGCAATAAGCCAAAGGCCGGGCAACCCGGAGGTGCTGGTGCGGTAAAAGAATATCCTGTCATTGCTGTTAAGACGCAATCGACCCGACTATTTAAAGATTATCCTACGAAACTTCAAGGGCAGCAGACTGTTGAAATCCGGTCGAAAATTGCCGGGTACATCGAGCAGATACTTGTTGATGAAGGTGCTTCTGTACGAAAAGGTCAAGTGCTTTTTCGTCTAAATGCCAATGATATTCAGGCTACAGTACGTTCAGCCGAAGCTCAGGTGAAAGTTGCCGAAGCCGATGTAGTCATTGCACAGGTTAATGTTGAAAAAACGAAGCCCCTGGTTGAGAAAAATATTATCAGCAAGTTTGACCTCCAATCGTTTGAATCGACAGAAAAATCCAAAGAGGCACAACTTGCACAAGCTAAAGCAAATCTTGAGAATGCGAAAGCCAATCTGCAATATACGCTGATTACCAGTCCGGCAGAGGGAACCATTGGAACTTTTCCGTTCAAGGTTGGTAGTCTGGTGAGTAGCTCAACCGCAGAACCGCTCACTACGGTCTCGAATACGAAAAATATGTATGCCTACTTTTCGTTCAACGAAAAAGAATTCCTCACAATCACTAAAGGGCTGGAAGGTAAGAATCTTCAGGATAAATTTGCTAAACTTCCTGGCGTATCTTTGATTATGGCCGATAATTCGGTGTATGACAAAGCTGGTCGTATTGAAACTGCCAGCGGATTAGTTGATCCGCAAACTGGTGCTATTAATGTTCGGGCAAGTTTCCCCAATTCAGACGGCCTTTTACGTAGCGGTGGCAGCGGACTGGTACGCATTCCTCAATATGTCGATTCTGCAATTATTATTCCACAGAAAACGACTTATGAGTTGCAGGGAAAACACTTTGTTTATGTTGTAGGTGACGGTAATAAAGTTCATAATACTGAAATAGAAGTGCTTGTTGGTAACCTTAAAGATTCATACGTTGTGACCAGTGGATTGAAAGCCGGCGACCAGGTTGTCCTTGAGGGAATTGCTGCATTACGCAACGATACCGAAATCAAACCCAAAGTGGTAGAAACCGGAAGTCTTTCCGAAAACGTGCCTGCGGATAACCAGGTTAAAAAATAAACATAGAATATCATGTTCAGAAGATTTATAGAACGACCGATTCTATCATCGGTTATATCCATTATAATTGTCATTTTGGGGATGCTTGGCTTAATCACTCTTCCGATTGAGCAATACCCCGATATTGCACCTCCAACAATCAGGGTGACGGCATCCTATACGGGGGCCAGCGCCGAAACAGTACTGAAAAGTGTTGTAATCCCGCTCGAAGAGCAAATCAACGGAGTGGAAAACATGACCTACATGGCTTCTACCGCCAGTAACAACGGTTCGGCAACCATCGAAGTGTTCTTCAAACAGGGAACCAATGCCGATATGGCGGCTGTGAATGTACAAAACCGCGTGGCACGTGCCAACAGTCTGCTTCCGGCAGAGGTCATCCGCGCCGGAGTAATCACAGCCAAGCGTCAGAATAGTATGTTAATGGTGTTTTCGTTGTACAGCGAAAATGGCGAATTCGACGAGACATTCCTCCAAAATTACAGTAAAATCAACCTTTTACCACAGATTCAACGTGTAAAAGGAGTGGGTGAGGCCATGGTTTTTGGAGCCAAAGATTATGCCATGCGTATCTGGCTGAAACCTGATGTGATGTCGTCATATGGTCTGATGCCAACGGATGTTATCACCGCACTGAGTGAGCAAAATCTCGAGGCTGCCCCGGGACGTCTGGGCGAATTGAATGGACAGTCGTTTGAATATGTCATCAAATATAAAGGGAAACTCACCCAGCCAACCGAATTTGAGAACATTGTTATTAAGGCGGACAAAGATGGTAATATATTGCTTCTGAAAGATGTGGCGCGAGTTGAAATGGGTGCATTAAACTACTCCATCGCCACTTCTGCGATGGATGAACCCGGAATTACAATGGCTGTTTTTCAGGCAGCGGGATCGAATGCCCGTGATGTAATTATCGAAGCGAAAAAAGTACTCGACGAAAATTCAAAGATGTTTCCTTCAGGTATCAAATATAAAATATTGGTTGATGCCAATGAGTTTCTCGACAGTTCGATTTCGAAAGTGCTTCGTACTTTGCTCGAAGCATTCATCCTTGTATTTATCGTGGTTTTTGTCTTCCTCCAAAATTTCAGGGCGACACTGATCCCGGCGATTTCAGTTCCGGTGGCCATTATTGGTACTTTTTTCTTTCTGAACCTGTTCGGATTTACGATCAACATGCTTACCTTGTTCGCGCTGGTACTTGCCATCGGAATTGTGGTCGATGATGCTATTGTTGTGGTGGAGGCAGTTCATGCAAAACTCGATCAGGGGGCAAAAAATGCGAAGGAAGCTGCAGTTTCGGCCATGGATGAAATCTCTACGGCGATCGTTTCAATTACCCTGGTAATGTCAGCTGTATTCATTCCCGTAACATTTATTACAGGAACAACCGGCGTATTTTACAAGCAGTTCGGGATTACACTGGCTGTGGCTATTGTCATCTCGGCGATCAATGCATTGACGCTAAGTCCTGCTCTCTGTGCTATATTTCTGAAACCATCCAGCGAAAGCGCATTGCACAACAAAGGTTTCATGGCCCGGTTCTTTGCTTCATTCAATGTGGCATTCGATACTATGACCGGGCGTTACAAAAAGACAACGCACTTTTTTATGGCCCGCAAATGGGTCTCTGTCGCACTGATCATCCTTTTTTCCGGTGGTTTATGGCTAATGATGAAAACCACATCTACTGGCTTTGTCCCTTCAGAAGATATGGGACGAATATTTGTCGACATCAGCCTTCCTCCTTCAACTTCGATGGAGCAAACGAAAAAAATAGTAAATCAGGTTGACTCAATCATAGGCAGTATTCCTGAAATGGAAGCAAGAACTGCTATTGTAGGTAGTTCGCTGATCAGCGGACAAGGCAGTTCGTATGGAATGTTGATTTGCAGTATGAAGCCTTTCGAAGAAAGAAAAGGGAAAGGACAGGATATCAATACCGTAATTGGCCGGTTGTATGGAATGACAGCCCAAATCAAAGGTGCTAAAGTGATCATGTTTACGCCGCCGATGGTGCCAGGATTCAGTATTTCCGGAGGATTCGAGCTTAAACTGGAAGACAAAACCGGGGGTGACATTAAGCAGTTTGAACAAAATGCACGCCAGTTCCTAGGAGCATTGAACCAACGTCCGGAGATTCAATATGCAATAACCGCATTCAATACTAACTTTCCGCAATATGAGGTGGAGGTAAATGCTGCCCGCTGCAAACAATCAGGTATCAGTGTTAGCTCGATTTTAGCGTTATTGCAGGGATATGTTGGTGGATTTTATGCTTCCGACTTTAATCGTTTTGGGAAACAATACCGCGTTATGGTTCAAGCAGAACCCAAATACCGCGGAAACCCCGACGACATGAACAACATCTTTGTGCGCACTTCAACAGGTGAGATGGCCCCGATTACCGAATTCATCACGCTAAAACGGGTATTTGGTCCTGAAACCATCACACGATTCAATATGTACACTTCAATTGCCGTGACTGGTTCCCCAAACATCGGTTTTAGTTCAGGTGATGCAATTAGAGCGGCCCAGGAAGTGGCTGCCCAAACATTGCCGCAAGGTTACGGTTACGAATTCTCGGGGTTGACCCGCGAGGAGATGGCTTCGGGTAACCAATCGATCCTGATCTTTATTTTGAGTGTTATTTTTGTTTACTTCCTGCTCGCAGCACAATACGAAAGCTTTATCTTACCTCTTTCGATCATTGTTTCGTTGCCTATCGGGATAGCGGGTGCATTTATCTTCGCCAAAATAATGGGCGTCGAAAATAACATCTATCTGCAAATCTCACTGATCATGCTTATTGGGTTACTAGCGAAGAATGCCATTCTGATTGTTGAGTTCTCGTTGCAGCGCCGTCACCGTGGTATGAGTATCATACAAGCGGCTGTGGAAGGGGCAACCGCCCGTTTACGACCAATCCTGATGACTTCGTTTGCATTTATATTTGGATTGATCCCGTTGGTAATCGGCGGTGGAGTCGGAGCAAATGCCAACCGTTCGATCGGAGTTGGCGCCGTGGGTGGTATGTTCATCGGGACAATGATCGGTATCCTCGTAATCCCGGCCATGTTTGTGATCTTCCAGACCCTTCAGGAAAAAATTAGTAAGCCAGAACCCGTTGAAGTGTCGGGGTTTAATGATGTTGAAGAATAATTTAACATGATCAACAGAAATGTATAAAATGAGAACAATGTCAATAAAACATATTATTCTGATCGCCGCATTTGCCGGAGCGTTGTATTCGTGCAACACTTCGAAGCATTTCAATCGCGATACCGTCAATACCGATAATCTTTACGGCATTTCGGCTACAACTGATACTGCAACCATTGCCAACAAACCGTGGCGCGAGCTTTTTACAGAGACTTACCTGCAAAAGTTTATCGAGGAAGGATTGGAACATAATCCCGACCTGTTGGTTGCCGTGCAAAGAGTACACGAGGCCGAAGCCTATCTTTCGCAAAGTAAGGCTGCTTTGCTGCCGGGTATTGATATTCAGGGAACAGATAATTACCTCCGTAACCCGGAATCGATTTATCCTGACGGTCCACGCGAGGTGAATACTTATCAACTGGGCCTCCAAGCAAGTTGGGAGATTGACTTGTGGGGTAAACTGCGTAGCTCGAAACGGGCGGCCTATGCCAATTTGCTGGCTTCCGATGCTGGTCGAAAAGCGGTGCAAACCCGCCTGATCGCTAACATTGCGGCGACTTATTATAACCTTGTTGGGTTGGATGCGAAAATGGCTATCACACGGCAGACAGTGAAAAACAACATCGATTTGTTCGAAACCATTAAGTCACTCAAAGAAAGTGGCAAAGTAACCGGTGCGGCTGTTGTACAGAGCGAAGCTAACCGTTATGCTACCGAAGTAACAATTCCTGATCTGGAACAGCAAATTCGTGAAACCGAAAATGCCCTTTGTCTTTTACTGGGTCGCACTCCGGGAACCATCGAGCGTGGGAAAATTGACGAACAAGCACTATCTTCAGTTTTGACTACGGGCGTTCCTGCCCAACTACTCGACAACCGTCCGGATGTGATGGAAGCAGAGTTTGGCGTGATGAGTGCTTTTGAAGCAACCAATAATGCCCATGCTAATTTTTATCCTGCATTGACTATAACCGCCTCGACGGGATTTGCCGCTACCGATCTTAGTCAATTGCTTGATGCGAAATCGTTTGCTGCCAATGTAATTGGTGGACTTACCCAGCCCCTTTTCAATAAGAAGTTGAATATAACCCGACTCCGGGTAGCCCAAGCACAACAGGAAGAAGCGCTGATCAACTTCAGAAATACCTTGTTGAATGCTGGCCAGGAAGTGCATAATGCACTGGGTTCGTACGAATGGTCAGTTAAGAAGATTGCTTTGCGCAAGTTGCAACTCGAAGCATTGGTCAAGTCAGTTGACTTTACCAAGGAGTTGCTGACCTATGGCTCGGCTAATTATACCGAAGTCCTCAATGCACAGACCAGCCTTTTATCAGCGCAGTTAAGCAGTGTCAACGATCAACTGCAACAACTTAATGCTGTGGTGTCACTGTATCGTGCACTTGGCGGAGGGTGGAAGTAGGAGAGGAATTCAGTCTTTTTTAGTTTGAAATTTTACCTTGATTTGCATAACCAATGGAGGCGTGGCTTGAAGTCACGCCTTCGTTATTTAAACGTGTGACTGATATCTATTTGATTTCAAGAATTCCTCTGCTGTCATAACCGGGACCTTTGAGTTTTTAAAATCTTTTAAATTTCTTGTTATAATACTATCCATATGACTTTCAATCGCCGTAAAATATTGAACACCATCTTCGTAATCTTTAAAAGACGAGTTCAAGCCTAAATCTATTATTTTCCCGTCACACGGTAATATTTCGACGAGAATTCTGAACTTTCGTAATATTTCTCTTACTTCCTTTTCGGATAAAATCTTCGATAGAATGTAATTTGTGTTGATAATCGAAATTGAGGAGGTATATAGTTCAACTTTATTTGAGTCTGCTAATGAAAACAGTTCTGCTGCAGAGTCATAAAATGGATACCTTTTGGCAAGAAGATCAAGAATGATATTGGTGTCAATCAGTAATTTTTTCATTTGTATTTTTCATTTACGAATTTTGCGTAATCATCCTTATAATCAAAGTCATTAGGCAAAGTGATAACCCCACTCAGACTTTTGACCAAGGGAGTAATTTCGTAATCTTTTCTTTCCTTTTTTGTAATTGTATCAAGGTAATTTTCGATCATGCGCGAAAGACTTATTTTATGATTTTTTGCGTAATCTTTGGCATCGTCAATTACTCGCTTGCTTAATTTGATGGTCAATTTCGTGTCCATAGTTTTTATCTATTTGTACGTACGAAGATAATCATTTCGTACGGAAATTCAAATAGCCTAACTATTTTTGCCTAGTAACTTGTTTAAGATTTCTACCAAATTTTCATAAATAACGCTATGGTTTTTCTTCAAGTATCATTACGAAAATTCATGGAAAGCTACCCTAATTCTTAGAAAAGGGATAACACAAATAATTGAGGGAGTATTTTGCATTAATGATATCTAATCTGTTACTGCGGGCGTTTTATTGAACAAACACGTTTTTGTTGTTTTTGGCAAGTAATAAAATACTTTCTTCCGTTGTCAACCTATTGAAGTGTACAACAAAATTCATAGTAACGGATCAAGACAGAATTCCGGGGGGATATTTAAGAATGCATAATAAAATGGATTTGAACACGGATGCCGGTTTCATGGAGGTTAGGAAATACAGGTTATAAAACTTCTACCCATATCAAATCCCTCACGGGATTTTTAAGAATTAAGAATTATGTTTCAGAGCAGAGAGAAGGCATGTCTCGTCTTTACGGGTTCAGGAAACGTCCTTATGGCCTTTTTGTCTGATACCCTGTAATCCACCCATGAAATTGTCACCGGAGGAAGGAACCCGATTTCGGTACGGAGTTGGTCAGGAGTTGGTCAGGACCAGGTACGAAGGGAGTGGGGCGCCTTTATC
>JAATGF010000107.1 GCA_015654795.1 Bacteroidales bacterium | reverse complement strand
GGTGAAAAACCCGTCAGGCTGAGAAATTGTACCGGGTTCTTTCTGATTTTGTCAAGTTTTAATCCCATAGTTATTGCGTATATGGGACACAAATATATGTAAAAGAACGCGATAATAATTTATTCTATATAATGTCTATTAGCAATAATTAAATCTGCATTTAACTTATCACAAAAGAGAGAGATTATTGTACCTACTTTTAAATGATTTGGTATAAAACTATGCTGTGGCAGATAATTAATCAGCTTTCTGTTGTCGCAAAGCCCGGTTATCAGTTTATTACCAATCCTGACAAATTTTGCATCCGCCTGCATTGAACCAAAAATGATCTTTAATAACGTCGATTTTCCCGAACCATTCCTGCCAAGTAATCCTACAATTTCACCTTTTTTGCAGGATATGAAGATATCTGTCAGAACTTGTCGAGTCCCAAAACTCTTGATTACGCTGTCAACATGCAAATCGCCCATATAATTCTCACCATTAAGCCAATCAATAAACTCAGAATCAATGTTGACATCCACAGGACGAGCTTGTTGATGCCCATATTGTAATAAAAATAGTACTCATTTGGGTTTCGGATTTCATAGATGTAATAATGAAACATAGGCGTTACAAGCATATATGCAATGCCAAACCATTTAAAAGAAAAAATAGTCGCATTTAAAAAAACTAAAACAGCTATCAATGCAGACAATGATATAGCCGGAATAATCAGTTTTTTATAAAACATCCAGATGCTTAAAACTATCTTCATATGCTATTTACGTCTTGCTTACAAAGCATATTTACCCTTGATAAGATCAGATCTGCTCATCGGAATTTAAATGAATAAACCTTACAGTTATCAGATCTATGTTGTAAAGTTAACGTTTTTCACATACGCATCATAAAAAACGTTTTTTATTTTTAATAAACTTATTTCACTCAAAAAGAGCACACATCCCATTTGTTTTGCAGTACTTATGATATAACACAGTCCTGTCAGGTTTTTGAAACCTGACAGGACTAAAAGTTTACATAATTTCTTCCTTCTGATAATTTATCTTTGACTTTGTCTTCCTATATTACAAAAGACAGCAGTACGTTGACGATTAACCGCACAAATAAGAATAGTCGAACCCCCTGTATGACTTTATTTATCGATTGTACAACGTACGGAGAAATTGGATCTTTTATCAGTACCTACAGATCCAATATCAGCCTGTGATCTACTTAAACCATAGATATAGGTTTCGGTTGAAGTCCAAAAATAGGTTACATTAAACAACGACTGAAAAGATCCGTCAAGCTCTCTGTATCCTGCGGGAAGCGCTGTAAAGCCACTTTCGTTTGTCGCGCCCAAATTGGGAGCAGTCCAATGTAATGTCCCGGACTCTTTCAATTTACCGCCCGCTATATCATTGTCTCCAAGAAAATGAATCAGCTCTTTCCATTCCGCATCTGATGGGACATGCCAGCCAACAGGGCAAATTCCCCTCGCATCATCTACAGCATACCAATTATAAAGCTTGCCATAAATATCGCCGATATTTGTATCGTTATTATAATTCGACGACGCACCAGTTTTCCTGTTTTGCCATGCCCATTTCGCTGTATCTGTAAAATTCAATATCGGATCACCATTCGCGTATTTTGAAGTTTTTAAATTTTCTACGAGCCATACCTGGTTCCCAATAATGATTGTGTGATAAATATTATTGTCTAAATCCTTCACAATGGTTCCGTTTGCAGGGAAAGGCTTTAAAGTCTTAAAAGTCTTTACATTTCCATACACAGTTCCGACAATATTTGTAGCATACGACCTTACATAGTATTTAGTGTCGGCCGTTAAATCTTTTATCGAACTGGTATAACCGCCGACGCCAATGATATCTATTGTTTTAAAATCATTGATTGTTGGCGTCTGAGATGTACTCCAGCACACACCAATTGATTTTATCTGAGCATCTCCATTCGATTCCATTACACTATTTACAACGGCAGTAGTTTGCGTAATCGCAGTGATTGTATCGGTCGTTAATACAGGAACAGGAATCGATACAACAATTTCATTCTTTTGACACCCGGAAATAAACAGTGCAATAAAACCAATAAATAATACGGATTCAATTACATTTCGCCTTTTCATAGTAATGTATTTAGAAGTGAGAATTTTCATTCAACAACCACAACGCAACTATCTCTGGCTAAGTCCTGCAACCTATGCAATACAAATAAATGGTGCCGGAAATAAATCAGATTTATGTTGTAAAGTTAACGTTTTTCATATATCCATCATAAAAAAACCTATTTTATTTTTAATAAACTTATTTCACTAAAAAGAGCCCATACCCGTTTTGTTTTGCCGTACTTATGATACAACACAGACCTGTCAGGTTTTTGAAACCTGACAGGTCTGAATATTGAGATACACAACCTCTCCCGTACCTGAAAAACCCCGCTCCCCCTCGTTTGCAATCCCGAAATTTAGTTACCTCGTTTTTTCGGGGAGGAGTTCATAATCAGTGGTTTTTATTAATGAGGAATTTCTTCTGCCAAAATTTCATTTTCTGCTTTATCATAGTAAGTGCAGGTCATCTTTTCCATGCAAACTGCCCATCTTTCAATGCCAAGATTTGCACTTATTCTGGTGAATGTAAGGTAATCCGTTTTACCCTGTTGATGCTCTTTGAGGTCGACTTTGAATTGTTCTTTATTGCATTCAATAGCAATTACCAACGGTTCATAATTTGCCGGAGATGTGGTCTTATACTCATTTGCCCCGTAATAGTCAGTGTGTCCATCTGTTACAAAAGTCTCATAATAAGTAACGCCTAATTTTTCGATGTCCTGAATGTAAGCAGGAAAGTCTGCCCCCGATTTCACTTTGCTGTGAGCAGCTTTGATTTGTTCTACTGTAAACATTTTTCTTGATTTTTAATTGTTAAACGATTTATTGAACTAAAGACAATCATAATGCTCAAACCTGCCAAAATGATCAGTGATTTAAGAATTGATCTTTTCATTGCTTTTGCATTAAGATTACAATACAAAGATGCGATGATGAAAATCCCTGTAATTGTAAAAAATCGTTTTTCTACAAGAAGCGTTTAAAATGTTCGGGAGTGTCTCCTGTGAATTGTTTGAAATCTTTGATGAAGTGAGCCTGGTCGAAGAAATTGTTTTCGTAGCAGATCTCAGTAAGCGATTTTGTTTCGTTCAGATTGTCAAGAACAGTATTGAAACGTACAATTGAAGCAAATTTTTTAGGCGTTGTTCCTACCACTTTCCGAAAGCGTTTTTCAAAAGGGCTTTGGCTGATAAACAGTCTATCATTCAGTTCTTTTATCCGGATATTTCCTTTACGCTCGTAGATGAGCTTCACCGCTTCAATAATGAGTTTGTCAGTTCGAATATCCTTAAGTTGTGACAGTAAAAACTGTTCTACAATTTTTACGCGTTGCTTATCCGTAGCAGCAAAAGCCAGTTTTTCTTCGACTTCACTTACCCTGCTTTTGTCAAAAACATCATCAAGAGAAAGGCTCAGATTGAAAAGTTCGTTGACCGGATGTGAAGCAAAGTGTGCAAATCCGATTTCGGTAAAATAAATCAGAATTGTTCCGATGTCAGCTGAATTTTTGAAGATTTTGTAGCTGTCCGAAATTCCTGTTATTCCTGCCGATGTCAACTTGCTTAAGGTATTGTCTTTAATTGATATAAGTTCTCCCTTATACTGAAATCCGATAACCAGTCCTGAAGACGGAAATACTTTATATTCATTTTCCAATTCATTCTCCGACACTACAAAGTATTTTATGTGGGGTTTCAGTGTGTCAGTCGGAAAATGTTTATCGAATTTCATTTTTGTCTCCCGGTGGTGTGAGTTCTGTAAAATTGCCTGCAATTCGTTGTACGCTCATGAAAAACGAAAATACAAATTTTCGGTTATAAAAGAGTTCCGAAGCAAGTGTATTTTTCAGGTGATTCACCCTGTTGAATAGCGAAGCATTTATCCCGCTACCCCTCGTTTGCAGTCCCAAAATTTCGAACTCCGTTTTTTCGGGAAAGGCTTAAGTGTTTTGAGTTTGTAACTCATATTCAAAACATTTTTTGATAATGGGTTATTTCGGTTAACTTTTTCGTGGCCTCTCATGGCCTCTGGCGTCCTCTCAGTTTATATTGACCTGACCTATCCCAATCCTGAGTACCTTTATCGTATCGATAAAGGCACCCCACTTCCTTCGTACCTGGTCCGTATCAACTCCGTACCTTCCTCGCACCAACTTCGGGTTCCTTTTTCCGGGTGACAATTTCATGGGTATTTAATGTTTCATAATCTGGATTTCCAGACTTCCATAAAACCGGCATCCGCGTTCAAATCCATTTTAGTATGTATTCCCTGGAATTCTGTCTCGATCCTGAGCAGCATTTATATTGGGTGAAAAATAAGCATTTCCTGGTTGAGTAGGAAAAACATTCACACTTGAAAATATGTTATAAAATATGGAGCCTTTGGGTCGGTCACTTAATAATTTATTTTTACGTACATTTGTAGTGAAAAGTCAAATCAGGAATAAGCACAATAATCATGGATAAATTCACTTATAATGAGCAAAAAGCAGTTGCTGCTGTAATGCTGGTAGTGAACGAACTTTCCAGTGTGGACAGACACAAACTTGCAAAAATTCTTTTTTTTGCAGACCAAAAACACCTTGCCAGATATGGCAGAACAATTACCTCAGATACATATTGTGCGATGGAAGCAGGTCCTGTACCCTCACATATTTATGATTCCATTAAAACAGTAGCGAAAGAACATCACTTACATAGTCATGTTGGTTTGGAAGGAAAAATTGAAGTCAACAAGAGAATGATTACGCCTCTCGCGAAAGCAGATATTGATCAATTATCATGTTCTGATTTCGAATGTTTAATTGAGTCGATTAATGAGAATTCCGGGCTTACATTCGGGCAGTTAATAGATAAATCTCATGGTCCTGCCTGGGAAAGTGTTGCAGAGAATCAGCAAATTCCATTTATCGAAATAGCCAAAGAAGCTTCCGCCTCCGACGAAATATTGGAGATTATTGAAATGAATCTACAGGCAGAGACACTATTAAGTCTATGAGTAATTTTATAGATTCTCTTTCTCCGGAGGATTTAAAGCGTTTTTACTTATCACAAATACAGCCTGGTGCTGTATTTTTCATTCGCGATCCTATAGCACAAAAGGAAAAATTCATAGTGATTCTTGGAATTGACGCCATTAAGGTTAGCGTGGGCACACTTTTTATTAATAGCGAAGTTAATTCAAGCGTTATTAGATCACCCGAACAGAGCAAACTCCAATTTACGCTTAAGGCATCGAAATATGATTTTCTTAGTTACGACTCGAAAATTAACGCCGCTATGATTATTAAAAGTGATCTTGATCTACTGATCAAAATTTTAATTGCAAAAGACGGAATATTAAAAGGCACGATCGAAATTAGTGACTTTGATTATATTCGCTCAATAATGGCCGAATCCCGGTTGTTTTCGAAAGCCGAGAAAAGAGAGTTTGGATTAGAATAGAACAGGGGAAGTTGTGCTTAATCGCTCGGGATTGAGTGCAATAAGTAAGGCTTCATGTTGGAGGCTCTCGTCCCTCGACATGAAACCTTATTATGTCCTGCCTTTTATTTACCAGGGAATCTCGCCTGTTTCAGGATTTAGTTTCTTCACAGAACAGAAAAATTTGCTTTTTGATCTGTCTTTGTCAATCAAAGCGTATTTTACAATACGTTTTCCTGCGTTTTCAACAGAGCCAGTACCATGATTACAAATCAAATCAGTTTTGGTAAAGCCTGTTAGCGTCCGAACATCTTAGCCAAATGTTCAGGATAACGCTCGCTTTGCAATTTCATTTTAGACGTAGCATTATTGATTCCCTGTAAATCCTTTGCTGTAAGTTCCACATTCACAGCGCCAAGATTTTCTTCCAGACGATGCAATTTTGTTGTGCCCGGAATAGGAACGATAAACGGTTTCTGCGCCAACAACCAGGCCAATGCAATTTGTGCGGGCGTTGCGTTTTTATTTTTGGCAATGATGTTCAGCAATTCTACCAACGCCTGATTTGCCTTGCGTGCTTCGGCAGAAAAACGAGGAGCAGCATTGCGGGGATCGTTGCTTTCAAACGAAGTGCTTTCGTCAATTTTCCCTGTAAGAAAACCTTTGCCCAACGGACTGAACGGCACAAAGCCAATGCCCAGTTCCTGCAAAGTCGGAAGAACTTCTTTCTCGGGTTCCCGCCACCACAACGAATATTCGCTTTGAAGCGCGGTAACAGGCTGCACTGCGTGGGCCTTGCGTATCGTTTGCGCACCTGCTTCCGATAGCCCGAAGTGTTTTACTTTGCCCTCTTCAATCAAATCTTTCACAGTGCCCGCGACGTCTTCAATCGGAACATTCGGGTCAACGCGGTGCTGATAAAACAAATCAATGACATCTGTTTTCAATCTTTTCAACGAGGCTTCTGCAACTTCCCTGATATGTTCGGGACGGCTGTCAGTTCCGGCAGGTTTTCCGTCCTCAAACTTAAAACCAAACTTGGTTGCAATAACCACTTCACTACGAAACGGTGCAAGTGCTTCGCCCAATAATTCTTCGTTCGTAAAAGGGCCATACATTTCTGCAGTATCAAAAAATGTAACGCCTCGTTCAATCGCCTGGGGCAGAAGCGCAATCATATCTTTCTTTTCGGGAATAGGTTTGAAATTAAAACTCATTCCCATACAGCCAAGTCCCAATGCAGAGACTTCTAATCCGCTGTTTCCTAATTTTCTTTTTTGCATTTTCATATTTGTGTTTTTTCAACACAAAAGTGGTGCATTAAAAAAGGAAATCATTTACCATTTGGTAAAAAGCGAATTAACGGATATTTTTTCTGATCCGGCTTAAGGACTGTTGTGTAATTCCCAAATAAGAAGCGATGTAAGATAGCGGAATACGATTAGCAAGCGTTGGAAATTTTTCCAGAAACATTAAATAGCGTGTAGTAGCGTCTTGTTCAACTAACGGGCTTCTTCTTTCTAATTTCTCGGCGAGGGCCTTTGTAATTATTTTTTGAATAATAGCATCCCAACCAACAACTGCATTTGAAATTTCTCTCCAATCCTGATTCGAAAACACGATAAGTTTGCAATCCGTTGCTGCCTGAATATATTCAGTAAAAGGTTCGTTGTGCAGATTAAAAAGCAAATGGTTTTCATCAATAAAATAGCGTGTAATTTCCTCACCCTTGTTGTTGTAATAACAAATGCGAAGAACTCCGTCAACAACAAAACCCACCTGTTTCAAAATTTTTCCTGCTTCGGCAAAATACGCGTCTTTGCGAAGTTCTGTTTCAGTTGCTTTCTCTGAAAGAAAGTCAATTTGCTGTTGGTTCAAATTACCAAATTGTAAAATGTATGCTATAAACTCCTTCATTGTGCAAAATTAGCAATCGTTGGAAAGTGTGTCGTACTTTTTTTATCCCTGGCCATTTTAAATCTGTTGCATCTTCTCACTGAGGCTTAGGCGTTTACTAATACGACAAATGTAACAAATGGTTATCGATAAATGTTGCCTCTCAGATTTTGTTTTTTTGTCGTACCACTTCGTTTTGTCATTTTCAGCCTTTCCCATATGGTTTTCTGTCTTTCCATGGCTTTTGTTCCCAATTGTAAAACAGTCAGAATTATCGATCCCGGAATATATCATGTCTTATACCGAAAAGCCATTTAGAATCCCCGATCCACAAACGAAGATTCTCAATGACGCGCAGCCACTAACCTTTTATTCCTTCGTCGTTATCACTAATTGCTTACCCTTTTTCAGTTCATCATACGGGATAAAATAGCCATCGATTTTCTTGTTATCATACTTAATATCCACGATCTTTCGCCCTTTATTCTTTTTTATAATTGTAAAATTCTTCCCTTCAAGATTGAATTCTACTTTATCGAAAAGCGGTACCGAAATAATATAATCCTGGTCAGCAGGAGAAAACGGATAAATTCCAATCGAATTAAATACATACCACGACGACATTTCGCCTGCATCATCCATCCCTGCATAAGCCAGTTTATCTTTACCCAAATCGTAGAAATGATTCATAATACTATCGAGCACAACCTGCGATTTTTCGGATTTTTCGATAAAATAGTACATAAACGGAAAACTGTGATCGGGCTGGTTCCCATGACAATATTGTCCGATAAAACCCGAAATATTATAGGCCTCGACGCCCTTCCACGGAATTGAGAAAAGATCGTCCAGCTTTTTCTCAAAATCAGCCTTGCTTTTATACAGACCGACTAATCCCTTCGGATCGTGAGGCGCGAAAAAAGAAGATTGCCACGCATTGGCTTCGCGGTACATATATTCGTAGTACGGGAACTCGGGATCAAAATTCTTAATCCACTCTCCGTTTGCAAGCTTCCCTCTCATTAATCCGGTTGACGGATCGAACAGATTTTTATAATTACTTGTCCGTTTCATCAGCATCCGGTAATTACTCGTATCATTCAACGCCTTAGCTAACTGAGCCACTGCATAATCATCATAGGCGTATTCCAGTGTTTTAGTTACGCCGGCAGTGGCAACTGTTTCAATCTTTGGGTTTTCAATATCTTTCTCGGGGATATAGCCTTTCTCCATATATTCAGTGATGTAAGGCCTTGTTCCCCCTTCTATTGTAGCATTGCGTAAAAGCAGATTATAGGCGCTTTTCACATCGTAACCCCTTATTCCTCTGAGGTAAGATCCTGAAATAAAAGCAGCAGCATGATCGCCATGGAAAAAGGTGGGCATAAACCCGGTTTTTTCGCCCTTATCAATTAACGACTTAATCACGTCGACGGTAACCTTTGGCGACAACATTCCAAGTAAAACCAGTTTATTGCGATAGTCGTCCCACAAGGAGGGTTCGGTATAATAATTAAACCCTTTATTGACAACATTCCCTTTTAAATCGGTAAAGTCGCCGTTTGCATCGCTTCGCAAAGCGGGCCATAGGAACGAACGGTATAGCGTTGAATAGAAAATCCCCTTTTGTCTTTCGGTTCCGCCCGTCACTTTGATTTTCGACAATAAAGCTTCCCATGTTTCGGCGGCCTCTTTTTTCACCTGCGCAAAGCTTTTCGCCAACATCTCTTTCTCTAAGTTATCTTTTGCATTCTTAATGCTGACAAACGAAAAACCAATCTTTATTTCAAGGGGCTTAGCCTCATCAATAAAATTGACCACCGATATTTCCTTCTCGTTTTCTTTCAGCGACTCAATATTCTTTATTTTGTGATTGGTAACCGCGTAGAAGTAGATCTTCTCACCGGTTTGCTGAAAACCCCTGAATACATTGTCCCCATCCTGTTTGATTTCCCAGCTTCTCACTTTTTCGTTGGATTTAGAAAGATCGGCAATCAGTTTTTTACTTTCTCCTTCCCTGAAAGTATATTTATGATACGCGCACCGTAATGTGGAAGTTAATTCGGCATTAACGGAATAGCGTTCAAGGAAAACCTGGTAATATCCAGGATGGGCCGACTCATTTTTATGGCTGTAAGCAGAACTGTAATTATCAGGTGATACAATACCCGTAACCGGTAATAATGGCACATGACATAAGTTCCAGTGCCCCTTGCAAGTATGGATAAATGCATAGATCACGGTATCTTCATACTGATAACCCGATCCACTGTGGAACTGAGTGACCGGGCTCAGTTGCACCATTGCATTTGGCAGCGAAGATCCCGGAAAGACCTCTGCACCCCAGGTTCTGTGAGTAGGCTTATATCCGATATCGATACTGTCCCATAAAGTGGCCGTTCCCAAAAAAGGATTCACATATCTGGTAAGCTGTTTTTGAGCTGATACAGAACAGGTAAAAACGATAAGAATTGTAAGAAAGAGAAGATTTTTCATTGACATTTATTTATTTAACAGCTTATTGGGAACAGCATCCATTTCCAAAATCAGTTTACCACCTTTAACGACTTCCGCGAAATGTAAAAATAGTGATTTTTGATTCCTGTTATTCAAACTAACCGATTGGATGTATTTGTTTTCTTTTGAATTATTTTTTGTTTCAATCACAAACTCCTTTCCTGAATAATATTTTGGATTAAGCTGAATGGTAATTTTATCGAACAAAGGACTTCCAATCTCAAATTTCGGATTGATTTCAGTTAGCCCTTTTACATCAAACAACCCCATTGCCGACATCACATACCACGAACCAAGCTGTCCCTGATCTTCATCCTGTCCGTAACCATAACCATGCAAACCATCAGTGCCATAAAATTCGTCACAAATTGCCCGAACCCACTTTTGCGACAGATAAGGTTTTTCCGAGAAATTAAACAGCCACGAAATATGAAGATTGGGTTGATTACCCTGATTATAAAGCGCTTGAACTCCCGAAAATGCATTAACTGTTTTCCCGCCTCCGAAAATATCCTTTTGAGATACAATAAAAATACTGTCCAGCCTGTTGTTAAAAGTTTCTGCGCCGATGGTTTTTACAAGTTCTTCAGCATCATGAGGCACATAAAAGGTGTACTGAACCGCATTCCCTTCCTGGAAACCAACCCATGGAGCCAGCGGATCGAAATTTTCAATAAATTTCCCTTGCTGATTTCGCGGGTGAATCAGCTTTGTTTTATTATCGTACAGGAGTTTCCACCCCTTAGAGAGTTTGTTTAAACGATTGTAATCGGCTGTTTTCCCGAGCGACTTTGCAAATTGTCCCACAGCAAAACTGCTAAAGGAATATTCCATTGTATGCGATGCACCAAATCCTGAACCCAAATCTGTAGTTTGCATATGCAATTTAGGGGAATAAGGCGAATAACCTCTTTCAACAAATTGCCTTAAATCCATTTTGCCGGCACCCTCTATTCTGTTTTTCCATTCCACTTCATTTTTTAAAGCAGCTTCGTATCCAAGCGCAACATTAAAATCGCGGATACCACAATTGTATGCCGAAGCAATTGCCAGACTTACAAAATTAGTTCCAACTCCCGAAACATACTTGCTGCAGGCAATGCCATCACCCAACCATCCTGTTTCTTTGTAAACCAATAACTGACTTTGAATCCATTCGGAATAGTATTCAGGATATGCAAGTGCCCAGAGTTGGGTTAAATTCCAGAAAGCGCCCCAAATAGCGTCTGTATTGTAATGATTATAGATTGGCTTGCCGTTTTTATCTTTTTCTATCTGTCCGACTTGTCCGTTGTTCATCGGGTAAGCACCATTAACATCGCTGGCAAGTCCCCGGCCCGACAATGCATGGTAAAGGCCCGTGTAAAATTTCGTCTTGTCGGCTTCATTTTTGCCTTCAACTTTGATACGCTCCAGTGAACGATCCCATGTTTCGAGGGCTTGCGACTTTGCCTCATTAAAGTCCATATTCTGAGCTTCAACAACTAGATTGTTCTTTGCATTTTCAATCGAAGTGTAGGAAAGACCTAATTTTACAGTTATCGTTTCATTCGCTTCGGCTGTATAATTTAAAGAAAGACCGGCTCCCGGACCCGTTATTTCTGCTTTAGACGAAATCTCTCCATTCCGCAGAAAAGTACTAACCGATTTTGCCGGTTTACTAATTTTGGCATAAAAATACATTCGTACATCTGCGCCGGCCTGGTATTTCTTAACATACTCGGGTTCAGTAACTATAAATCCTTCTACGGTAGAGGGATCGGTCATTTTAACAGATGCATCTTTTACAGCGCCGCTCTCACCCATCCGGTTTCCAACATCAAACAGTATTCGTGCTTCGCTGCTTTCTGGAAATGTGTAACGCTGAAAACCAACCCTTTCGGTAGCTGTTAATTCGGCTTTAATCCGGTACTTTTTAAGCAATACGGAATAGTATCCTGCTGTTGCATATTCGTCTTTTTTATCGAACGGCGAGCGGTAACCCGCTTCAGGATTGTCCATTGATCCTGGCACAGTCTGAAGCTTCCCTGTTACAGGCTGTAACAACAGCCCTCCAACCTGGAACTCATGAAAGCAGGCAAATCCTTCAATCGAAGTATGTCTGTCTTCGTAACCAACAGCCTCCCACCCCTCCTTATTGCCATAACTGCCATTTGTTGATGGTCCCAGTTTTGCCATTCCAAAAGGAACTGCCCCGGGCGTATAAAAGAACCATCGGCTGTGTGTAGTCCCAATATTTGGATTCACATAATCACTCAAACGGTGAATTGCCTGCGCATTTACTGCTAAAACGAAAAGCAGTATTGATAACCCCATTAACTTTTTCATAGTGCGATATGGTTTGTTTTAGTTTTCTCCTAAATAAAGCGCCCAAATTAATACATGTTGGTGAGGAATTTTGCTGATTGCTGATTTCAATTCAATAATTATTTTATTCCAAAGGCTATATTGCAAGATAACAAGATAGTACAATAATATGATTAACCATAAAAGCAGATTGAAGGATCAAGATGGAATTCAGTTGTGCTGTGAAAAGCCTGCACTTCAAATAAATGGGTACACGAAGTATTATCCCGGAGGGATAAAATGTTTATAGAAAATGGACTAGACAACCGAATATGCGACCCTGACCAGGGTCGAACACCTTATTCCGAATCAGCTTCTATAAACATGTGACTTCTTCGAGGTCTTTTTTGTCTGAACCCTAAGCTATTTTCAAATCCAAAATAAATTTCTACCTCAAAATTCTTTTTTATTCTTTTAAAACTCATAAATACAGATAAGTAGGATGAATAATATAATGTCGTGTTTCAGAGTTACAAATCAAATCCCCCTTGTGTTCCCCCTTTTTCAAAGGGGGAGTCCGCCCAAAACAGACTTATTTTCTAAAATAAAACGTTATAATACAATCAGGTTTAATAAAACTCAATCTAAATCCATCCCAAAAGGAAGAGAATAATCCAGGTGCGACGAAGGACGTTTTACGACGTTATTTATTTCTCATTACTTATTTTGTTTACTGTCTTTCGAAAGTAAGAAACTGTTTAAGAATTTTCTGTAGGGAAAATGGCATGGTAGAAAGGTTGAAATTCGTTATTGGTATTGTCAGGTACGGAACAATAGATCATTATTTTGCATTTATTCTACCGCCATTCGTCTTTAACGGGACTATTAAAAGAGATTTAAACAGTTTCAATACAAATACAGAGAATACGAAATCTATTTGGTTGCAGTACTTAGTCACTCACCTTACGCAAGAAAGATGCTATTTAGTCGAGCGTGAAAAACATTTAAATTTCAAAACGTATATCTTGTAAGCGAAACTCCCCCTTTTGAAAACTACTCTTTATTCATATCCCGTATCCAAAATAATTTTGATCGCTTTTCTTGAAACCTTATTTTCCAAGGCTACCTCAGTAGAGAACCAACGCTCACAACCTTATTACCTTATTTTTGAACTGATTGTTTTCTGACAGAACTTCATAAATAAGGGAATAAGGTTTTGTTATGTTCTATATTCCATTTCTACTGAGGTTTTTTCTTTGAAAATTACATATTCCGGAGCATACCCACCCACTTTGGAATAGAAATATTTCAGTTTCAAACTGAAAGTTGACTCTTCAAAACCACGTTTTTCATGCCCGTTTGCATCAAAAGCAGGCTTCAAACAGGATGAAAACACAAAAAACTG
>JAATGF010000141.1 GCA_015654795.1 Bacteroidales bacterium | reverse complement strand
GAGATTACGGGGTATCAGGAAAGAAGGCCATAGGACGTTTCCTGAACCCCTAGAAACAAGGCATGCCAGTCTCAGACCTGAAACATAATTCGTAATCCTGTATGTACAGGATTCATAATTCAATGACATTAAATAACTGTTTAAAATCCCGTGAGGGATTTGATATAGGTAGAAGTTTGATAATCTGTATTTCCTGACCTCCATGAAACCGGCATCCGTATCCAAATCCATTTTATTATGCATTCTTAAATATCTTTCCTCTGAATTCTGTCTTGATCCGTTAAATGTGCTCGACTAAACTATATTATCACCTGTAAATGAAATAAATAAGAGAGAATTTTAAAATAAAAACCAAAAAACTGTTTTTATTTTAAAAATTCTTAATCAAATACAATGCAGAAATAATTAATTATTTTGCTTCGGTAATTTCAATAACAGCACTCGTTAAATCACTGTTATTGGGCAGAGAAAGACCTATTTTCATCAGGTAATCGCCCGAAAAGACTTTGCCATCTGCCATAAATCGACTCCTGTCATTAGGCATTTTATTGATTTCCTCAATACGGTAAGTCTTGTTCTGATCTAAACCCATTAGGCGTACCGGACTGAACTGACCGAACGACCGGGGATGAAGTGAATAAGAAAAAAGTATCGATTTACTCTTCTCCTCGTTGGCATACATCAGGACGGCCCTCTCCTCTTCATATGGCGAAATCAGACGGTATAAATTTCCCTTCCAGATCAGATCCTTAAGCCGATTGTAATTCTGAACAGCCTGTTTGCTGAATTTTAGCTCATCTTCAGTCATTTCCTTCACACGGATGTCGTATCCCATTTTTCCCATCATGGCAACATCGGTTTTGAATTTCAGCGACTGATTACCCATGGTAGTGATATGATTACACGATGTAATGCTTGGGAAAAAACAGGAATATCCCCATTGAATAAATACCCGTTCGTAAGCATCGGTATTATCACTTGGCCAGAATTCTGTAAAATATTTCAGTGCCCCGTAATCGGTCCTTCCTCCTCCACCCGAGCAAAGCATTATGGGCAAGTGTGGATATTTGGTACGGATGCGCTCCATAACCCGGTAAAAGCTACGCACATACTCTGTCTGAACATGCGACTGTTTGTCTTTCAGATAAGTCGAATAGGTACTTGTCATCATCCGGTTACAATCCCATTTGATAAAGTCAATTTTCGGGTTTTTAGTCAGCATGTCATCAACCAGTTTATACACAAATTCCTGAACTTCAGGATTGGTTAAATCGAGCACAAGCTGATTGCGGAAATAATTCTCATCGCGGTTTGGTAATTTAAGAATCCAATCCGGATGTTTTTCGTACAATTCACTCTTAGGATTTACCATCTCGGGTTCGATCCAAATGCCAAATTTTACCCCTTTTGCCTCAGCTTGTTCAACAAGATATCCCAATCCGTGAGGCAATTTTGTGGTTGTCTCCTGCCAGTCTCCCAACCCTGCCCGATCATCCTTCCTCGGATATTTATTTCCAAACCAGCCGTCATCGAGTAAAAACACATCAACACCCAGATCTTTGGCACCCCCAAATAATTCAGTCAGTTTATTTTCGTCAAAATCGAAATAAGTTGATTCCCAGTTATTAAGAATAGTTAGGCGGCTTCCGTTTCCATCCAGAACGCCATAATTTCGTGCCCAGTTATGAAAATTCCTACTTGCTTCACCTTTTCCTTTATTGCTGAAAGTGAACAGAAATTCAGGAGTCACAAAATTCTCATTCGGATTAAGGTGATATTCTGAAGCAAAAGGATTTATGCCCGAAATCATTCTAAGTGAGTTGCTATTATCAATTTCGAAAAGCAGTTGAAAGCTTCCTGTCCAGCCTAAAGTTCCCGCAATAACTTCGCCTGAATTTTCATCAGCAGGTTTGTTTTTGGCCAGAAAAAAAACAGGTGTCTGGTACATATTTGCCCTGGTTCCAAGTTTACTGTCAATGGTTTTGGTGCCGCTGGTGAGTTGACTTTCTTCCATTCGCATCTCCTTTGCCCAGTCACCATGAAATTGGGTAAGCCAATATTTATCAGCATCCAGGTGAAGCATGGAAGAAGCAAAATTAGTTAATATCACTGGTTTCTTCTCCTGATGTTTGATCTCCGTCCAGGTTTTAATGATGTTTTCCTTCAGGAAAGCCGTAAAATTCAGCCTTACTTCAACCGGATATTTGGGATCTTTCAGCAAAATTGAAGTGGTGACCACATTTCCATCGCCGGTTACTTTTGCATCAGCAAACAACAACTCGAGCGATGGATTTCCGTCATTGTGCAACATCTTGATAGCTGGTTCAAATAAATTATCGGTGCCTGAAGGAACATATGCTTCGTACTGATTGGGCAACATCTTGTAATCCTCAACATTTTTCAGTTTCTCACCAAGATAAACCTGGTAAAGTTTCTGGTTCTTCGCAACTGAAAAAACCAAAGCTGTATTCTCAGTCTCAATTATTAATTGCTTCTGATTTGCAGGTGATTGCGGCATTTGTGCCGGGGCGTTCAGAAATAAACAGATAAGGACAAAAACGAATAAATTCTTTTTCATAGTTGTTGCAGTAAATTATGATTGCATTGGAGACGCTAAAGATATTGAAATAAATTGTTACCACCGACGTTGCTAAATAATTTACAAAGTAAAATATCACATTTCACCTTCCGCTTATTTTAGTCATACCTTCTTTGTCGTTTATGTAAGACTTGGTATCAGAATGGTATACTGAAAGCAATGGGTAAATGATTACGAAAAGTAGGCTTCACACCATTTTATGCAACGTATCGGCCAACTTCATATTTGGAAATATGAGATCAGGTTATTCAAATTGCTTATTACCAGATTTCTGAATTATAAAATCATTGAATTGGAGAATCATCCATCGTGATTTTATGGTTTCAAAGGCACAACAGGCTTTCTAATTTCAGGATAATCAGGTTTTACTTCAGTCTTTCTTTCCTTTGTATCTTTTTGGGGTTCCGGGAGTTTGGTGTACATTTTTAGCACTCCGCTGGCATGACGGTAGTAATGTCCCCGAAGATCTTTTGAATAAGCAGTCAGAATATCTTTCCCCAATCCGTTGACATCACCGCAGCGGAACAAAGCTCTGGCAAGGATGAGTTCGCGTAACGAATTATTTCGCGTACTTGTGTCGGTATCATCAGCGGGTGTAAGTCTTTTGGCAGTCTGAATATCGGGCATGGAATGACCTGTTACCCCCTGAAGTTGAAGCAGGTCGTAAAGAATAAGCGCTCCTCTGCTATCGCCAATGGTTTCAAGTGCCATCGCAATGGCCCTGAAATGCGAGAATTCGCTGGAAGTGGTTAGTTTTTTTGAAATTTTCTCAAGAACTGGAATTGCTTCGGCTCTTTTGGTTTTTCCCGAAGCAATGATTAATCCATCGAGATAACTGATACTCTTGCCGAACTGTCCCATACCTGTGTAATTCCAGCCGGCATCCCAGCCATCTGCATTTTCGACGGCCTTCTGCAATACTTCTCCACCTGCACCATTACCCAACATACCAAGGATTCTTGCGTAGGTCAGCTGATCATCAGGATTCTTGGTTTGTTCGAAGGCTTCAACCATCAATGGGATTGAACGTTCCTTGTCCCAAAGAAGAATTTCGAGACCATCAAGATTATGTGTAACCGACGCCGCTGCCTCCTTTATCATTTCATCCGTAGGCGGAAAATTATCCGTATCAGTAAGAACGGATTCCGGAAGATTTTCAATCTTAACGAGATCCTTTTGCAGTGATTTAAGATCGATATGCCTGATCATCTGATTGTTTTTTGCAGCTATTGCAGCAGCCCATCCAACAGCATAACCCTGGTTTTGAAGACAAGGCTGCATCCTGATCACAGGCATCGCATCGCGGTCGGCACTCGCTCCAAGACCGGTAACGGCAATTCCTTCGAGCCCTTTTGGCAAAAGCGAACGAAAGGGAACATATGCAGTTACTTCTGCTCCACTGTGTTCGGGTGGTTTAAGATAAAAAAATGAATCTTCTGTAAAACCATGGGTGTCGAAAGAGCTGACATGAATAGAGATTGCATCAGGATAAGTGCGCTTGTTGTAAATATCTAATGCTGATATTGTAAAATCGCCTACCATCCGTCGCCGTTCGCGTGTCTGCGATAATTTTCCAATATCGTATTGTCCCGAAAATTTGTCTTTCGCGACAATAAACGTCCACCAAATATCGAGCATATCGGTATCATCGGTAAAGGTCCAGTCAGTATTATTGTAATTATCATCCGGATTTTTAAACGGCATTCCTGCTCCCTGTACAGCGACAGAATTACCATCTGTGTAAACATATCCTGCGCCTGCAGCAATCGCAATATCAGCACTTCCGGATGAATCAATGACGGTGTGTGCAAGAATGACCCCTTTCCCAAAAGGGGTAGCGACAACGACCCCTTTGACTTTCCCTTTTTCGATGTAAGCACCGCAACCCAATACGCCAAACCATATATCACCCCCGGCATTACGGATTTCGCGTCTGAAATATTCGGTCTTCCAATCAAATACCCATTCATCCAGTCGTTCCCGTTGCCGCAAATTCCCTTCGCCAATAGCCCTAACACCGCGATCGACTTCAGTAGTGTATCCTTTACGGTAACCATAATAATAACGACCCACCATTCCTGAGGTACCGACTCCCCCTAATCCGTGTAAATATTCAAGAACAATTGTCTTTGCTCCATGATGTGCAGCACCAACAGCTGCGGGTGCTCCGGCAGTTCCTCCTCCCATCACAACGACATCATAGCTCCCGAGCACGGGAAGTGATGAAGCTTCTGACAAGATCATCCCCTGAGTCAATGTGGGGCGAATTCCACCAAGCAGTTCTCCAACATCCCCTTTTATGAGATTATTGTGCCGTTTCCCCGCAATCTTTACTGAATTAGATAGCGACGTGACAGCAGCTTGGCTTGCAGCCTCTTTTCCTATCCGTTCGCCCAAGACGATCATTCCGCCGGGTTGCAAAAGTTCCGCAGCTACAGTGCGGGGAATATCTGCCATTCCATTTAATAAATAGATCCGACTTACTTTTTGGGGTTGAAAGGCAGAAAGGGCAATTTCCTGACTGCCAGACTGCAAATTACTCCAGCTACTTTTTCCAATAATATGATCGGGTGGTACCTGAAAAAGCAAATCGCCTGAATCGACCTGATTAGGATCCCAGGTAAGATCGCGCGCTATTTGCTCTGCATTTGCAAACGACTCGTAAGAGCTGTCTTTCATTTCGATCTCCAACGAATATTCGATCGCCTTATACTCTTTTTCTTTTACTTTGACGGGTTGAGGCATTACCAACGAAGATCCGTTCATAACCTTTTTCTCATTGTTACCCAATACAACAAACTTAAACATCTGTTTCCCTGCGGGATAGGAAGTAAACGAAGCATTGGTAAGGTGTGAAACCATCGCCCTTGATGTCGCATCAATGATAATCTTAGCCTTAATAGCTTGTCTTCCTGAACGGTTGGCAATCACAACTCCTGCGGGATTACCCTGAGCATCTGTTAATAAATCGGTAACATAACTTGAGAACAGAAATTCGATTTTATTATTTATTAATTCATTATCAAGCGCTTGTTTAAACTTTAGCGGAGCAGAAATTCCATTACCAAAAAGCTTTTTCCCAAGTGGCGTATTTAAGGCATCCTGGTGAATATTCCAGTAACGATAAGTGCCGCAAACATCTTCGCCAAGATAGGTCTCCTGCGCAATAAGAAAAACCTTAGCGCCATTCCGGGCGGCATTAACGGCAGCTGCCACAGCGGCTGTCGATCCGCCCACAACGACAACATCTACAGTGTAATCCACAAGGATATTACGCTCAGACTGGTAACAAAATTGCCCTGTCCTATTTATATTCGCAGGAATCGGGGTGATTGCAAATAAATTGCCGGACGCAAGCACTGCTGATCCGGCTACAGTCGTCACTATAAAATCTCTTCTTTTCATTTTGATATTGTTCAAAACAGATATTGGCTATATGATGTTGGCAATGATAATATTAATAGAGTTAGTGTCTAACAATTATAAATTGGCATATGTTTACGAATCAGAAAAAGTCCACAAAAATACACATTTCTTTACTTATTATGACATTACGACCTTTACAGAGAAGAAGAATAATAATCTTTAGTAAGTAAACTAATACATTCTAACTCATAGCAAACAGGGCGATCACAAACGGAGCTGCTTATTTCCAATATTGAAAACTTGTCATTCGATGTTTTGAAAGAGACGAAAAGCAAAAAATGTAGGCACAAAAATGGCAAAACAATAAAACCAAACAAGCCGTTCAATCTCCAAAAAAAGAATGTCTCAAATGCTATTTCATCTTTCTGACACGAACCTTAATAGAGGTATCTTTCAATAAATCAACCAACAATTGAGGATTGGTTTCACCATAATGATAGGGATATAAAATGCCCGGCATAAAACTTTTCGCGCCGTCGGCAACCATTTGAGGAGTCATTGTATAGGGCAGGTTCATCGGAAGAAAAGCAATATCGATATGCTTCAGATTCGCCATTTCGGGAATATTTTCCGTATCACCGGCAATATAAATCCTTTTGCCACCGTAGTTGATCACATAACCGTTTCCGTTCCCTTTCGGGTGATAAGACGGTCCATCAGGTCGTTTGTTAACGATATTATAAGCCGGAACTGCTTCAATTTTTATATCACCGAAAGCCTTTGTCTCACCATTTAATAGTACTAAACTATTATCTATTTGGCCTTTGCAACTCTGGCTTACTATTGTTTTTGTTTGAGGTAATGTGATCAAAGCAACTGCTTTTTTATCGAGGTGATCGCCGTGTTCGTGGGTAATCAGGATAATCTCAGCCTTGGGAAGCAAAGAATAATCGGCTTCGCGTGAAACCGGATCAATATGTATCACATGTTTGCCGGCCTCAATCATTAAGGTTCCGTGACCGATAAAAGTGATCACCACATTTCCCTTCCCCGTTTGGAAGGTATCTTTCTCAAAAGCTTTTACTGAATTGGCAGATTGGGAATTGCCAGTTAGTGCAAATAAAAGCATCATCAGAATAAGGCCGAATGTCTTCATAATTTATCGAAGTATTATTAAGAATACAACGAAAGTATAAAAAAAGATAATCAGTTGATTATGATTCCAAAGAAATCGAACAAAAAACTGATAATCTTTTCACCTTGCTATTCAGCCTGATGTCCCTGATGGGTACCACGATCACGATGTCGGAACACCTTTTTCTTTGCTATGGTACCTGATCGCTGATTATCATTGGATCTACCAGAAGGACGGCGCCCAAAATGTTTTCCTGCTGCTACAGGATTATAAAGCGGGGCTTCGCCAAAGTCCGGAGGAAGCGGAATTTTAATAATATCACGTTCAATTAATTCTTCAATTTTCTTGAAGTTGTGCTGATCCATATCAGATATAAGCGTAATTGCAACACCTGAACTCTGCGCACGGGCTGTACGTCCGATGCGATGTACATAATCTTCCGGATCGCGAGGAACATCATAATTCATAACAAGATCAATCCCGTCGATATCTATTCCCCTGGCGACAATATCGGTCGCCACAAGAATCTGTGTTTCGCGATTCTTAAACCTAAGCATTACCTCTTCGCGTTCTTTCTGTTCCAGATCCGACAGCATTCCATCTGCTGAAAAACCCATCCTTCTCAATTCGCGAACAAGACCATTCACATTGATCTTTCGGGATGTAAAAATAAGTACGCTCTTATAATCAGTCTTTCCTTTAAGCAAAGATTTTACCAGCGCAACTTTCTGATTTTCATAAACCATATATGCCGCCTGAATGATATTTTCTGCCGGCTTCGAAATAGCAATACTCACACTTTCAGGATTATGCAAAATACCTTCGGCTAACTTTCTGATTTTCGAAGGCATTGTTGCTGAAAACATCAATGTCTGCCGCTCCTTAGGCAATTCACACACAATACGCATAATATCATCAAAAAAGCCCATATCCAACATACGATCGGCCTCATCAAGGATAAGATGTTTTATAGTGCTGAAATCTGAATATTTCAAATTAATATGCGACAATAATCTACCGGGGGTTGCAACGATAATATCCGCACCCTGAACAAGAGCAGCTTTTTGCTGATCAAATGCGGCGCCTTCCCCCCCGCCATAAACCGCCAGCGATGTTGCTCCGCAAAAATAGGAGAAACCTTCAATTTGCTGATCAATCTGTAAGACCAATTCCCGGGTTGGGGCAATGATCAATGTATTAATACCATGACTCTTGGTTTGGGTAATACGATTTAAAACAGGCAATAAATAGGCTGCTGTTTTTCCAGTGCCGGTCTGCGCACATGCAATCAGGTCCGTCCCCTTCCAGATCACCGGCATTGCCAATTCCTGAACGGGTGTACATTCCTCGAAGCCCATGGATTCAAGGCCTTCCATGATTTCGGGAACAAAATCAAACTCTTTAAATTTCAAATTTTTATTTATTTAAATTAAAATCAATTTTTATTCAACGTATAAGACCAGTCCTTTAAGGTATTCACCCTCCGGATGATACATATTAATAGGATGGTCACCAGGCTGCGATAATTGGTGCAAAATGCGCACGTTTCGTTTCGATATTGCAGCCGCAGAAAACACTGCTTCGCGGAAATTAGTCCTGGTCACAACCTGCGAACAGGAAAAAGTAAACAGAATTCCGCCCGGACGAATCTGCTGAAACGCCCTCGCATTTAGTTTCTTGTAACCCTGGAGCGCCTGATTCAGTGCGCCTCTGTGCTTAGCAAAAGCAGGAGGATCGAGAATAATCAAGTCATATTTATTATTGATATCCTTCATAAAATCGAACGCATCTGCAGTAAATGCTTCATGTCTTGTATCCCCCGGAAAGTTAAGCTCAACATTCTGATTGGTGAGTTCGATGGCTTTGGCTGAAGAATCAACCGAATGAACCAGATTCGCGCCTCCCTGCATTGCAGAAAACGAAAAACCGCCAGTGTAGCAAAACATATTCAAAACGTCTTTTCCGAAAGCATATTCGCTTAGCAATTTCCTGTTTTCGCGCTGATCGACAAAAAAACCGGTCTTCTGACCCTCTTCCCAATCAACGATAAAACGATTGCCATCTTCCATAACCTCGCGGGTTGTCAGTCCACCATACAAATAGCCGTCAACGGATTCGATGGAAGCTTTAAAAGGAAGGGTTTTGGCACTTTTATCATAAACAGCTGTAAGTAAGTTGCCAAGGACAACTTTCATTGCTTCCGTCAGCAAATCACGTATCAGCCACATTCCGACAGTGTGTGCCTGAAAAACCGCCGTTCCATTGTAAAAATCGACAATCAATCCGGGAATTCCATCACCTTCGCCATGAACCAATCTAAAAACATTGGTTTCTTTGCGTGAAGTTAACCCAATCCTTCGTCGCAGATTAAAAGCAGATTGTATTTTATCACACCAAAATGACAAATCCGGAACCACATCTTTAAACGAGAAAATTCTCACTGCGATAGAACCTATTGAACTATGACCAATTCCTAAAAAGCGATCATCACTCGCGTGAACCGTTACAACATCCCCCTCTTCAACACTGCCTTCAATGCGATCGATAGCACCTGAAAAGACCCAAGGATGAAACCGGAGAATTGATTCTTCCTTCCCTTTTTTTAAAACAACTTTACTAAAATTCGACATACTAAAATTTAAATTCCTGCAGGAAACGGCGATTGGATTAATCCTCCTGAGCGCTTTCTGCTATTTCGGATATGCTTACTACGGTTTCAATGGGTGTGATCAATAATCGCTTATATATTTCACATGAAACCCATGCATCAGTAGCACCATAAATCAACTGTTGTTCTGATAGTTCAGGGGCATCCCAGTTTGTGAGTCTTGCTGATTTTGAGATTCTAAAACCTAAGACGATCGCAGATAGTTTCTTAAGACTAAAATTCTCGATTCCGTAATTTTTTACAAAATCCTGTAGCTCAATAAACCCTCCGGCTTTAAACGGAGCAATTCGCTGTAATATTTTAATGTCATCCCTGATCGCAACTCCCATTTTCAATATTTTCGGGGATGCAAGGATCCTGATCAATCCAGCTGGCAGACCTATTTTGTTAATTCTAAAAAGAAAAGCCTGATCGGATGTTGACAGTTGAAGCAAAGATACCGGATATGTCTGACCTTTCTTAAAGGCGGGACGAGTTTCAGTATCAAATCCAAGAATTGATTGACGACTTAGATATTCCAAAGCTAAATCCAAATCTTCCGGTTGTTCGATTACATGAATAACACCTTCAAATGAAGAAAGCGGTAATTCAGCTAACTCGTCGTTGGAAATACTTTTCTTCATTGTGTTAAACTCCTGACTCATAATTTAATCCTATCTTATTCAAATTCAAACGGCGGGAATTACCATTATTTAATATCAATTTTATCATCTTCCTTTTCTTCCTCATCAAGATCTGAATTTCCATACACAAGGTTATGGATGGCCCGAAGACCATTGACCAATCGCTGACCCCAATATTGCTCGAAATTATTGCGGCATTCCCAAAGCGCATCATTCATCACTTCAAGTGTCCCAATCCTGTAGGACAAAATAAAATCTTTCAGATCCTGGTAAACATCAGTAATATTCTCCGAAATGCTCGCCTCAAGTGCCACTTCGCTGTACTGCATCGAAGGATCGAAAACCTCATGATAAGCATCAAATTGCCCAAACTTTACTTCAAGCTTGTGTAAAATAAAATTGTAATCTTCCTCACTCACAAACTTCTCAGGTACATCATCCGACATCTCAATATCCGGTTCAGGAAGCAAAACTGCTTTAAGATAAAGCAGCGGAAACAATTTTTGTACCCTGGTAATAAAGTCCTTTCGCTGAAACTGATCAACAGCTTCGATAAATGAACAATATTCATTGGCAACTGTGGCAAATTCGATCACATTCTTCGAATAGACCACCTCTGAAAATGGCTCTTTACTCATTTAAATCCTATTGTTTTTGAAGAATTCCCCGCAAAGGTAATCAAAAATCCCGACAGCGGAGGTTATTCGGCCTATTAATGAGCCGTTGAAACGTTCGTTAACAACCCGTTTGAAGCTGACACGAGCATTCCGTTGTCGAGCAACCAGCGCGAAACTTTAATAACAACCGGCTCCGGTTCGCTGATCTGTTTTACAATTTGATCAATTGAATGACTCCCGGAAAGCAAAATCTCGTGTATCCTGGCCGAGATTCTGCTGAAATCGGCAAACCGGATTCCCGTTTCATGATTACCATTACAAACATCACACGACCCGCAGGATTCAGAGCCATATTGCCCAAAATACTCAAGCAAAGCCACACTTCGGCATTTATTTTGATTTACTGCATAATCAATCACGGAATCGACCTGTTGCTGATATTTCACCTTCCGGTGCTGATAATTATCAGTGCTCATGTGAATTCTGTTTGTGCCCAGTCTTTCGGTCTCGTACACGATGACAGGTGTTTTCTTTTGAGGTATGTAATCTATTATCTTCATTTGCGCCAGCGTCTTTAATTGCTCATAGATAAACTCGCCCGTCATATTCGAACGACGCGCAAGCAAAGCTTCATCGATGTTTACAAAATCGGTAAATATGCCTGTATACGATCTAAGTATCAGTTTAATAAATAAATCGAGTTCAGCATTTTTCAACTGAATTTTGTAGAGGTCGTCGCGTCGGACAGTAAAAAGGACACGCGAATAATTGTCCACGTTTTCGATATATGAAATGTAGCCCTGCCGTTCCAAAAGTTTTAAACTATGATACACCGCATTAATTTGAAATCCAAATCTTTTAGAAAAATCCTCTATACGGAAACTAAAGACTCCGGCTTTCCCGCTTCCTACAGCAATCATCAGAAAATTGGAAACAGAATTATAGACGGAACGAATGACATCTATTGCAGGAAAGCTGTCAGTAACCATTTTATGGAGCCGGCGCTTATCTGTGTTATTATAAAGAAGAACTGCCACCGACTTTTTGCCGTCGCGCCCTCCCCTGCCCGCTTCCTGGAAATAGGCCTCCAGCGAATCGGGTAAATCAAGGTGAATCACGAATCGCACATCCGGCTTATCGATCCCCATCCCAAAAGCATTTGTTGCAACAATTACACGAATTTCGCCGCTCATCCATTTATCCTGCTTCACACTTCGCAAATCGGGGGCAAGTCCTGCATGATAAAAATCAGCCTTAATGTCTTGTTGTTGAAGCATTAGCGCAATTTCACGCGTTTTTTTACGGCTCCGTACATATACGATGCCAGTACCTTTGGCTTTCCGGATCGTGTCAGTTAAGTATCCCATTTTGTCCTCTTTATCCCGAACCAAATAAATAAGGTTGTCGCGTCTGAAACTTTTTTGAAGAACATTCTTCTCCCGAAACAGCAATTTATCCTGAATATCCTCCACCACTTTTTGTGTAGCCGTTGCGGTTAAGGCCAGGATAGGAGTCTCGGGAAAGATTTTACGCAAATCAGAAATCCTGAGATAGGAGGGGCGAAAATCATAACCCCATTGCGAAATACAATGCGCTTCGTCTACGGTGATCAGGTTAAGCTTCATCCTGACCAAAAACTCGGTAAATCTTTCTGATCCGATCCGTTCGGGCGAGACATACAAAAACTTGTAATCACCATAAATAGCATTGTTTAGGGCAATATCGATCTCGCGACCCGACATTCCGGAGTAAACTGCCAATACTTTTATGCCTTTCGACCGCAGGTTTTCGACCTGATCTTTGATTAGTGCAATCAAAGGGGTTACTACCAAACACAAGCCTTCAACAGACAAAGAATATACCTGAAATGTGATGGATTTTCCTCCGCCAGTTGGCATCAGACCAAGCGTGTCCTTTTGATTAGCCACCGAACGGATGATCTCCTCCTGCAAAGGACGAAATTCGTCATATCCCCAGTATTGTTTTAATATCTCGTGGATTCTATCCATAGAAAGAATGCGTTCTGCCTTTCGCATATTTAAAAAAGGCACCGTAAAGTTATTTTAAATCGTTAAATTTGCTGTGCAATTCTACAAAAACACCTATATAAATTAGGATTTAATGAATTGTCTTGTCCTTAATATAGGTCTACAAAAAAAGTGAACCATTACACAAACGACTTTAAATTAAAAGGTAGTTCAGGAGTATCTGAATGCTGATGCCGGGTTCATGGAGATCAGGAAATACAGATTATCAAACTTCTACCTATATCAAATCCCTCATGGAATTTTTAAACAGTGAGATTCCGCCAGAGGCTACGGGAGACTGTGAAAGAGTTAACCGAAATAACCAAATCCCGACGAGCAGAAAGAACATT